>SBBV01000291.1 GCA_005240015.1 Candidatus Odyssella thessalonicensis
CGCTCACGGCGGATACCGTCGGTCAGCGCCTGGACCTGGTGCTGCTGCGCGAAGGCGAGCTGCGCGTGCTGTCTGTCACCCCCGCGGAACGGCCGCCCATCGCGTAGGGGCGCGCTGCGCGCGCCCGGCCTCCGCTGCCAAGGCGCCGGCAAACTGCTGCTGCGTCCGTCCTCCGTGTGGTCGCTCTGCGGGCGGATAGAGGGCGCGCGCAGCGCGCCCCTACGTGCGCGACGCTCCGAAAATCTGCTCGAGCGCCAGCTTGCCGAGCAGGCCCTCGGCCTGGCCGAGCGTAAGCGCGATCTCGAAGTGGTTGAGGTTGCGGCCCTCGATCAGCGCGGAAGCGTGGCGCACCTTGGCCTTCAACGCCGCGGCGAAGTCGCGGGCGTGCCGCTTGAATTCGGGCGTTTCGCCGTCGCCATAGGCGACTGCGGTCGGGCAGCAGACACGATCGAGGTGCCGCATCGGCGAGAGCGCGTCTTCCTCGGCCTTGTCGAGCTTCACATAGGAGGCGCGTGCCGAAAGCAGCACCGGACCGAGATCGTACATGCCGCTGGCGCAGAGGCCGGAGCGGATCGGCGACGCTTCGAGGCCGAGCGTCGTCCAGTCCGTCGTCAGCAGCACGGCCGCGAGATGCCCGCCCGAGCTGTGGCCCGAGAGATGGATGCGCTCGGGATCGCCGCCGAAGCGCCAGGCATTGCGCCGGAGCCAGACGATCGCGCGGCGGCACTGGTCGGCCATGTCGGGAAGACGCACCTCCGGGACGCAGGAGAAATTGAGCGCCACGAACATCACGCCGTTCTCGACGAAGGCCGGCGCCGGGAAGGCGCTTTCGTCCTTCGTGAGCCGCTGCCAGGCGCCGCCATGCACGAATACGTGGACCGGCGCGCCCACCTTGCCGTTCGTCGCCGCCGAGGCGCCGGCGCCCGCCGCCATCACCGGCGGATAGATGTCCAGAACTTCGTCGGCGCCCGCGCCGTAGCGCTCGGTCAGCGACGGATAGCGCGCCTTCACCTGGCGGCTCAGCTCGCCATAGCTCGCGATCACCTGCTCGGCGTTCTTGGCCCAGGCGCGCTGATCGTAATTGCGATCCAGCTCTTGCTGCGTGTAGTGGAGAAAGACGGCTTCGCTCACGGAAGGCTCCGGCGTGGACAGGGACGACCAACGACCCGGAAAACGCCGCCAGCGATCCGCATCGCTTGCCAGGTCGTTGGCGCTATCGTAGGGCTTCCGCGTCCTTCACGGCAACGCGCTCGCCGCCGCCTCTCGCTCATGGCCGTCACCCGCCTCAACATCGGCTGCGGGAAGTTCCCGCGCCCGGGCTGGATCAACCTCGACAACAAGGTCCGGCCCGGCGTCGATTGCGTCGCGGATCTCCGCGCCGCGCTCCCGTTCACCGACGCTACATTCGACTACGCGGTGGCGATCCACGTCTTCCCGCACATTCCGCTCGCGGGTCTGGCCCCGGCCCTCGCCCGCGTGCGCCGCGTGCTCAAGCCCGGCGGCGTGCTGCGCCTGGCATTGCCCGACCTCGAGAAGGCGATCGAGGCCTATCGCCGGCGGGATGCCGGCTACTTCGCCGTTCCCGATGCGCAATGGCAGAGCCTCGGCGCCAAGCTCGTGGCGCAGATCGTGTGGCACAACGATGTCGTGACGCCGTTCACCTTCGACCTCGCGGCCGAGGCCTTGGCGAAAGCCGGTTATGCCGGCGCGACGCGCTGCGGCTTTCGCGAGACGCGCTCGCGCTTTCCCGAGATCGTGGCGCTCGACAACCGCGAGCGCGAAAGCCTGTTCGTGGAGGCGGTGCGCTGAGCCCGAGCGTCGACGCACGCGCGGACGCGCGCATGCGCCACGGGCCCACTGCATCGGCTGTTCAGCGCTTGGTGAGCGTGATCGTCTGGTTGGCGCCGACGGTCCAGACCATGATCTGGTCGCCGCGGAACTCGACCTTGCCGCTCGTGACCTTGCCCTGGCAGTCGACCTTCAGTTCCGCCGCGTCGAGCGAATAGGCGCATTGCTTGGCGCCGGCGACCGTGACGCGGCCACCCTCCTCGAAGCGGTAGGTCGTCGTCTCGGCGCGGTCGCTCCTGGTGCTTTCGCCGGGCGGCATGCCCTGGGCCTGCGTCACGGTCCAGGTCCCGACGAGGCGTGCGGCGCTCGGGCGCGCGCCGGGGGCGGTCGGCGGCGGCTGCTGTTCGGCGCGCGGCGGCGCTGCAGGCGGGGTGGGCGTGGTCTGCGGCTTCGAGGGCGTAGTCTGCGCCTGCTGCCGGTCCGGCGGCGCGTTGCCGCTGCCGCTCTTGTTGCCGCCGTCGTCGCAGCCGGCGACGCCCAGGCACAGCGCGGCGATCATCGCCACGACCGGCCGGCACAGGGATCGTTCCGGACGGCATTCTGCGAATGACATGGCGTCCTCCTGAAGCTCGCCGCGCTTTCTGGCGCATCGATGCGCGCGCCCGCGAGGGCGCGGCGCGTACTTCTGGAAAACGATCCGCGGGCGCCCTGCGTTCCCGGAAATCCACGCGCGTTCCGCAAAGCCTCGCCACGACGGCGCAAAGCGCTATGATCGCTCCGGCGCAGCGTGCGGGAGGGAACGATGCTCGTGCTCTATCACCACAACATCTCGGTTTGCGCGCAGAAGGTGCGCTTGGCACTCGCGGAGAAGAAGCTTCCGCACGAGCGGCGGCACATCAACCTGATGAAGGCCGAGCAGGTCTCGCCCGACTATCTCAAGATCAATCCCAAGGGCGTGGTCCCCGCGCTGGTGCACGACGGCCAGCCGGTGACCGAATCGACCGTGATCATGGAATATCTCGACGATGCGTTCCCCGAGCGCCCGCTCAGGCCCGCGGCCCCGCTGGCGCGCGCCAGGATGCGCGTCTGGGCGCAGGTTCCCGACGCGGCCCTGCACGCGGCCTGCGGAACCGTGACCTACGCCGCTGCCTTCGCCGATCAGATCAAGGCCGCGAATTCCCCGGCGGCGTTGAAGGAGCGGCTCGCCAAGCTGCCCGACCGCGCCCGCGCCTGGCGCCAGGAGCAGTTGCTCGAGAAGGGGCTCGATGCGCCGTTTGTGGCCGACGCCGTGAAGCTGCACGACAAGGTGCTCGGTGACATGGAGAAGACGCTCACCGCCGGCGCGTGGCTCGCCGGCGACACGTTCAGCATCGCCGAATGCGCGATCGCGCCCTACGTGCTGCGGCTCGACCGCCTCGGCCTCGCGCGCATGTGGGAGAAGCGCCCGCGCGTCGCCGACTGGTACGCGCGGCTCCAGGCGCGTCCCTCCTGGGCCGAGGCGATCACCGCGTTTCCGGTGCTCGGCGGCGGCGACTACGACGATGATCTGAAATCCAAAGGCGTCAACATCTGGCCCAAGGTCAAGGCGCTGCTCGCGGCCTGAGATCGGCTGCTGCGGAAATTGCGAAGCGGTCGGCGCTTACATCGTGCAGCCATTGGGCGGATCCCGCACGTCCGCGATCGTATCGATCACCACGTGGCTGGGCTTGCCGCCGACCTCGCGCACTTCGATCATGTAGACATTCTGGATGACGTTGTTCGTGCGGGGATCGATCCGCATCGGTCCGCGCGGCCCGGAATAATCGGCCTTGCGGATGGCCTCCATCAGTGCGCGCTTGTCGTCGGTCTTGCCGTCGACGGCCTTGAGGCCGGCGGCGACCATGTGCATCGCGTCATAGCCGTTCACCGTGATCTCGTCCGGCTCGCGACCCCCCGTTCGCTTGCGATACTCGGCGGCGAACCGCCGGTTCGCAGGGTTGTCGAGCGACGGCACGTAGTTGATCGGACCGACGAAGCCGAGCGCGGCCTTGCCTTGCTTTTCGAGAAAAGCGGGGCCCACTGTCCAGGCCGGTCCGGTCAGCGGAATCTGCCCTTTCAGTCCGAACCGGTCGTACTCGCCGACGAATTGAATCGCCATGCCGCCAGGGAAGAATGCATAGATCATATCCGGCTTGGCGCCCTTGGCCTGGGCGAAATAGGGACCAAAATCCTTGGTCGCGAACGGCGCATAGATCTCGCCCACGATGGCGCCGCCGGCGCGCGCAAACTCGCGCTTGAAGGTATCGGCGACTTCGCGCCCGCCGGCATAGTCCGCGGTCATAACCACCGCCCGCTTGTAGCCGCGTTTGAACAGCCACGCCCCGCTGTCGCGGATGATCTGATCGGCGGAAAACGACACCCGCATGACCCAGGGGCTGCAATCCTTGCCGGTGATGCTGCCGACCCCGGCGTTGATGATGATCGTCGGCTGCTGGGCGGCGACGGCCTCCTGGTGGATCGGCAGAGCAAGGTTCGAGGCGAGCCCGCCCAACAAGACGTCGACCCTGTCGCCGGTGATCAGCTTCTTGGCCTTGGCGAGCGCTTGGACCGGCTTGTTCTCGTCGTTCTCGAAGAGGAGCTCGATCTTGCGGCCGGCGACGGCTCCGCCGACTTCGTCGAGCGCCATCTTGATGGTCGTCTCCATGCCGCGCGAATAGATCTCGAACGGCGGTGCGAAGGGCAGGACGATGCCGATCTTGATCGGGCCGCTCTGGGCCAGCGCCGGCGCTCCCGCCGCCCCGGCAGCGAGCGCGATGGCCTGCACGGCAGTGAGCATGCGTCGCATCGTTCATCCCTCCATAGTTGAGCCGCGCCTCGGGAGCGCAGGCCGACGGGCTTCGCCGCCCGCCTCCGGCATCTCGGAATCCGCGCCGGGCAAGGCCGCGGCGCGGTAGTCGCGCGGCGCCAGTCCGAAGCGCGCGCGGAACGCGCGGCTGAAGTTGGGCAGGTCGTTGAAGCCCCAGCGCAGCGCGATCTCTGTGACGTGCTCGCCGGCGTGCAGCGGGCTCGCGAGCTCCTCGCGGCAGCGCGCGAGGCGGTATTCGCGGATATAGCCGCTGACCGACGTCCCCGCGCTCTGGAACAGGCGGTGCAGGTACCCCACCGAGATGCCGAGCGCCGCGGCTACGTGCGCCGGCGACAACCCCGGATTCTCGACATGGGCGTCGATGTATTGCGTCGCGCGCAGCAAGAGCACGCGCCGCGCCGTGCTCGCCGCATCGCCGAGCTCGCCTTGCAGGCCGGCGAACGCGAAGGCGATGAGATCGATGGTGCGGTCGATCAGCCCGCCGCGGACCGCAGGATCGACCGCCTCGATCTCCGCGCACATCGTCTGCACGTGGGATGCGAGGATCCGGCCGAGCGGCGACGCCGATTTCAACGGCCGCGCCAGCCACAGCGGCGGCGCCGGAAGCCGGGTCGCCAGCCGGTGATGGGGGATCTTCATCACGATCTGGCGGAAGGACGCGTCGAACGCAAAATCGTAACGGCGCGTGCTATCGAACAAGACCATGTCGCCCGGGCCGAGCACGGCGATGCGTCCGTCCTGGCGCAACACGGCCGGTCCGGCCGTCTGCAGCACCAGCATGATCCAGGCGTCGGCTTCGCGGCGGATGTGGCGTTGCGTGCGCACGGCCTTCTGCGCCACCGACTCCACCTCGACCAGGCTCGCCGTCTCTTGGGGATTCCACGCAAGAAGGCGGCGCATCGCTGCGCCGTAGAACGGCTCCTCGGCATCACGGCTGCAATCGAGGCCCACGAACATGTCGCAGACCGTCTCCTTCCAGAACGCGTAGCGCTGGGGCACGGGCATGTCCTCGGTGCTGAGCCGCTGCACGATCAGCCCGGTATCGCGCTGTACGATCTGGCATTGCCGCATGCTTGGGGCACGCTCCGGCCACGTCGGCAAGGTCTGCCGCCGGCGTCGGGCCTGATGCGCCACTGGGCGCCCCTTATGAATAGCACAGGCCCGGCCGGCACCGCCCGCCAAATCTGGCCGAAATCAGCCATTGCCAAGTTTTGCAGCAGCGCCAAGCAAGACGGGAACCCGGCCTGGGCCTAGGAACGGGCGAGGCACCGCGCTGGTGCGATCGGTTCGGAAGGAGGCATGCCATGTCCAGGACCCGCAAGCCCGTCCTCGGCGGCCGCGACAAGGTCAAGGTCGCTATCGCGCAGATCTCGAGCGCCTATCTCGACCGCGCGGTTTCGATCGACCGCGCCGTGGCCGCGATCGGCGAGGCCGCGCGCAACGGTGCGCAGCTCGTCGTGTTCTCGGAAGTCTGGCTCGCCGGCTACCCGTTCTGGAGCGAGGGTTGGGATTCCAGTTTGCCCGAGTGGGTGCAGGGCCGCGTCGCGTTCCGCGACGCCGCCATTCTCGCGCCGAGCGAAGACACCGAGCGCCTCGGCGCCGCCGCGCGCCAGCACGGCGTGTACCTGGTCATGGGCTGCAACGAGATCGACGGCCGCGCCGAGAGCGGTACGATCTACAATGCGCTGCTGTTCTTCGGCCCCGATGGCGCGCTGCTCGGCCGCCACCGCAAGCTGATGCCGACCTTCTGCGAGCGCCAGTTCTGGGGCCAGGGCGACGGCGCGGACATCCGCGTGTTCGAGACCGACATCGGCCGCATCGGCGGCCTCATCTGCGGCGAGCATGTGATGACGCTGGCGCGCGCCGCCATGATCGCCGAAGGCGAGGAGATCCACATCGCGACCTTCCCCGGCTCCTTCGCGCTCCACACCGGCCCGCGCCTGCAAGAGCCCGACACCGCCGGATTCTTCTTCGGCTATCCGCTGGCGCGCGCGCATTCTTTCGAATCGGGCGCGTTCGTGCTGCTCGCCTGCGGATATCAGGACCCGGCCGACGTGCCCGACGACTTCGTGCTGAAGCCCAAGATGCATGTGAGCTGGGCCAATGGCGGCAGCGCCGTGATCGCGCCGCTTTGTGTGCCGCTGGTGGAGCCCACATTCGGGCCAAGGATGATCTATGCCGAGCTCGAGGCGTGGATGATCAAGGCGATCCGCGCGATCGTCGACACGATGGGCCATTACGGCCGTCCGGACGTGTTCAAGCTTCTCATCCGGCAGGGCGAATGGCGCGAGGCCGGCGCGCGCGGCAAGCGCATCGATGCGGGGCTCGCCGATCGCCTGAAGCGCGCTGCCGAAGCCCGCGACGTCGACGAGCACCAGGTGCTGACGCTCGCCGAGCGCATGCCCGAAGCCGCCGAATAACGTTCGTGCGCTGCCGGGGCGAAGGCCGCGATGGCTACGCGGCCGTCGCTCCGCGCGGAGCGGGCGTGCCCCGGCTGGCGCGTGCCGGAAAACATGCGTTCTCATTCGATTGCGCGTGTTTCATTCTAGGAATGTAAGTAGAAGTAAGGAGAAACACGGAATTTGAGCGGCCCCCTTTCGTTCTCGCTGATAAAGTTCATTGCGTTCGCATATAAATTGGCCTAACGTCCGTGCCGATGAACCGGACCCAGCCGCGTCAGCGCCAGCAAGCCAGGTCGGTCGCCGCAGAGCGCCGGGCGTCCGCGCCGGCTGCGCAGGACGATTTCCAGCTCGAGCAGCACCTCTTCTACTGGCTCACCGAGATCATCGGGCGCCGCAACCGCCTCCTGGCACCGGCGCTGAGGCCGTTCGGTTTGCGCGTGCCCGAGTGGCGCGTGCTGGCAAGCCTCAAGAGCCGCCACAAAGCCTCGTTCAAGGAATTGGCCGAGCTCGCGAGCTTCGATCAGACCACGCTCTCGCGCACGATCGACCGCATGGTGAAGACCGGCCTCGTCACGCGCCTCTCCGACGTCGACGACATGCGCGTCACGCGGTTGGCCCTCACCGCCAAGGGCGAGCAGCTCTTCCACGACCTCTGGCCGACCGTGAACGAGCTCAACACCGCGGCTTGCTCGCGCCTGCCCGAAGGCGGCGGCGCGATGCTGCGCTGGCTGCTCGGACAGATGCGCCTGGCGCTCGACGAGATGATCGAGAAGCGCCGCCCGCCGCGCAACCTGCGCCGCGGCGACGCCGAATGAACCTGTTCTAGCCGAGGGAGAACGACATGGACGGATCCGTTACCGGCGACATTCGGGCCCTGGTCGAGCCCGATCGCGTGCACAGGAAGTGCTACACCGACCCCGACATCTTCCAGCTCGAGATGCAGAACATCCACGAGAAGACGTGGATCTATGTCGGGCACGAATCGCAGGTGAAGAATCCCGGCGATTACTACACGACGCTCGTCGGCCGCCAGCCGATGATCATGGTGCGCGCCAAGGACGGCAAGGTGCACGTGCTCTACAATCGCTGCCCGCACCGCGGCGCGATGCTGTGCCCCGACCGCCACGGCAACACCGGCCAGACCTTCAAGTGCTCGTACCACGCCTGGCGCTTCAATCTCGACGGCTCGCTCTTGAAGGTGCCGGTGGCCGAGCAATACGAAGGCACGCGCTTCGACCTCGCCGACAAGCAATTCCACATGAAGCCGGCCGAGCGCACCGAATCCTACCGCGGCTTCGTCTTCGCGAGCCTCTCGCATGATGGGCCGGACCTCAGGACGCATCTCTCCGGCGCCATCCGCGCGTTCGACGACATGTGCGACCGCGCGCCCGAGGGCGAAGTCGAGATCGTGCCCAACTGCTTCCGGGTCATCCAGAAATCGAACTGGAAGATCTTCCTCGAGAACCAGCTCGACGCCGTGCATCCCTCGATCGTCCACGAGTCCTCGGGCCGCGCCGCGCTCGAGGTGGAGAAGGACATCGAGAAGCGCACCGGCAAGAAGGCGCCGCTCTCCTACCACTACATTTCGGCCTTCACCGAGCCGTTCTTCCGCTGGGATACGCTCAACACGATGGGCTTCCCCAACGGCCACTGCACGCTCGAAGGCTATATGGGCTTGCGCCCCAAGGACCCAGACACGCTCGAATACGAAGCGGTGATGGAGAAGCACTACGGCAAGGCGCGCACCGAGGAGATCCTCGGCGTGAACCTGCACCACGTGCTGGTCTATCCCTGCCTCTCGGTGCAGTCGCCGCTGCAGCAGCTGCGCGCCGTGCGGCCGCTCGCGCACGACCGCACGCTCACCGAGATCTGGCACTTCCGCCTGAAAGGCGCGCCCGAGGCGATCTACCGCCGCTCGCTCGACTACTACTACCTCGTCAACGCGCCCTCGACGATGATCAATGCCGACGACCTCGATAATTTCTGGCGCTGCCACACCGGCCTCTCATCGCAGGGCGGCGATTGGGTGAGCTTCCACCGCAATGCCGGCCAGGATCCGTCGAAGGACGGCGTCTACACTTCGGTCACCGGCATGAGCGAGCTGCCGATGCGCCACATGATGAAGACCTGGGCCGACTACATGACCAACGGAGGCCGGCGATGACCGAGATCAAGTTCGCAACCGCCAAGCCCAACAAGATCCAGGGCAGCGCCACCGAATGGGCCGAGCAGCTCGACGGCGCGCCGCCGGCGGCCGCCAAGCTACCGCCCCTTCCGGTCGCGAAGGTCGCGCAGGAACTGCAGACCGCGGTGGAGCAGTTCCTCTACCGCCAAGCCGAGATCCTCGACGACAAGCATTGGGACGAGTGGCTCGAGCTGTTCACGGCCGACGGCCACTACTGGATGCCGGCCTCCGAGGAGCAGACCAAGGCCGACGGCATGCCCAACATCTTCTGGGAGGACCTCGACCTGATGCGGGTGCGCATCAAGCGCGTCAATCATCCGCGCGCCTGGTCGCAGAAGCCGCCGCACAGGACCTGCCACGTCGTCTCCAACGTCGTGATCGAGAAGCACGATCCGGCCTCGGGCGACGTCGTCGTGCGCTCGAAGTTCCACATGGCCGAGTTCCGCCGCGACAATGTCCGGCACTTCGTCGGCAAGTACCGCCACGAGCTCAAGAAGACGAAGGACGGCTACCGCATCAAGCTGCAGCGCGTCGACCCCGTGAATGCCGAGGGGCCGTACGAGTACGTGCTGTTGACCTGGCTGTAAGGCTTCGGCCGCAGGCCGCGCCGAGCTTGGCCTCCGCGCCGAGCGCGTGAGGGAGGAGGCCCGCCCCGCCGCAGCGATGCGGCGGGGCGTCTTTTTGTCCGCGCGCGGTCAGTCGCGACTCGCCCGGCTCAAGTGCAGCTTGCGGGCCCCCTTTTGCTCGATGATCGCGAGCGCGCGGCTCTGATCCTGCTTCGTCTTGAGCCGCACGCGCAGCAGCGTGCCCACTCCGCGCGGCCGGCCGATGTCGACGCGATCGAAGCCCGAGGCGAGGAGCGCATCGGCCGCCGATTGCGCGCCGGCCTCCGTGTCGAACAAGCCGACCGCATCGCGGCGCGGTCGCTTGGCTGCGCGGGCCTTGCGCGCGGCTCGGACCACGTCCGAGCGGGGCTCGCCCGCGCGGGTAGCGGTCCAAGCAGGCGGATCGCTGGCGGGGAAGGATTCCTCTACGGCCTCTTCGACCGGATCGCTTTTCTTTATCCGCCTGGGCTTGTCGTCCTCGTGCATCGCAGCACTCCCGCGGCACGTGAGGGCCGCCTCCCAAGAAAACGGGCCGGCGCCGCGATTGTGCGGGCCGTCCGGCGAAAATTTTTTGCCGCGCTCGCCGCGCTCGCAACCGCAGGAATGTGCGCTCCTTGACAGCAAGCGAGCGAGGGGGGAGCTTGGCCTCGCACTGCGAATTCGGGGACGCCGATCGATGTCCGAATCGCCCGGACCCGGCACGCTCGCCGCGCTCCGGCAGCGGCTGGCCAAGATGCTCGCGATCAAGCTCTATCGCGACGCCACCGGCGCTGGTCCGGCGGTGGCCAAGGACGCCGACGAGCGCATGGTCGCGCGCAAGACGCCCGTCAAGGGAGCGGCTGCGCCGCCCGTCACGCCCGAAGCGCGCGCGGTCGGCGAGGCTTTGCGCGCCGGCAATCGCGGTGAGGCCATCCGCCTCTATCGCGACGCCACCGGCGCCGGGCTCGAAGCCGCCACGGCCGCGATCGACGCCATGATCGCCGAGAAACAGGCCGGACCGCGGCCGACGGCACCCTCCGCCGCCGCGCTCCGGCCGCTCAATCCCGTGCTGTTGCTGCTGGGATTGGCCGTGTTGTTCGGCACCGTGTTCGCCATCGTGATCCTGGCGTTGGGCGACTGAGTCGCAGCCCTCTAGTCTAGAGGAAAAAGATCGCCGCGCCGGCAACCGCCAGGCCCGCGGCGACGATGGCCACGCCCGCCAGATCATGGCGCGGCCGCCCGAGCAGGGGCTGCGCCGCGATTGCACGCGCGTTAGCGCGTTCGGGCGCGCCCAGCTTGTCCCTGGCGAGCTCCTGCTCGGCATCGGGCGCCATCCGCACCGCGACCGGACCGGTCGGCAGCTCGCCCGCGCCGAGCTCGGCGATGTGGGCCACGCGATGGCCGTGCTTTGCCATCGCGATCTCCGCGGTGGCGCGATCCGGAAATGCCGCGGTAAGCGTGCGCGGCCGGAAGGTGTCGTCGTCGATATAAACGATGCGAAAGGTCGGCATGGCATGGTTCCTCTGCAGCCCAGCGGGGCTTGGCGCAGGCTCGGCCGACCGCGACGGCGCTTCGAGCGCCGCATTCGTTTCTCGAACTCCTCTCCCGGATTTTCTTGGCGCCGGCGGCGCTCCTGGCTTCATGTCAATGCGCAGGAGCTTACCCGCGCGGCCACGCCGCCGCAGTGATGCCAGTCACGCCTGTTTCGTTGTCAGCGCGCGGGGGCAAACGCGGCGGCGCGGATCTCGCGCCGGGGCGCTTCCGCGGCGGCGGCGATCTTCACCGCGACCGGATCACGCACCCGCTCGCCGCGCCGCATCTCGGCCATGTGCAGCACGCGGAAGCCGGCGGCCGAAAGCGCGGACATGGCCTCCTCGCGGCTCGCGAACCGCGCGGTGACGGTTTCGACGCGGCCGGTGTGGAGAGAGACGTAGACGGCGCGGAGCGCTGGCATGGCATTTTTCCTCGGCAAACTGCGGAGAGGCTGCCTGGGCCCGCCGAGCGCCTTGGCGATCTCGCGCCCGCGCCCGCCCGTGCCTCTCTTGCCAAACTTGCCTACTGCAAGGGCCGCCGAGGGTCTGTGATGCCTATCACCCTTTCGCTGCGAGACTGCCGCCGCGAAGCGACGACGCTAGCGGTCCTGCAGCAGCGTGAGGATGAGCGAGGCCGTCAAGATGACGCCGCCCAAAATGGCGGCCGCAATGAAAATCGTGGTCATGGAATGCAGGCTCCTCCCGCGCAAACGCGCTGAGGCATCAACGCCATGCGTTGACGCTTGTTCCGGAAGCGGAAATGTCGGGGAGCCGGATCCGTCGGCGCGGGCCTGAGAAATATCAGGCCGCGCGGCGACCCTTTGTGCGGCCTAGGCCATCACTCGCGCGCTGAAGCGCCGGAGCGGGAACGACGATCGCGGCGCTCTGCCCTCCGCCTTGACCGCGGCGTGCTCCACCTTGCTGCCAAGGCTGCGCCGCTCACTCTGCTCGGCGATGTAGAGGATTCGCAGGCCGCGCGCCGCGAACACGTCCAGGGCCTGCTCGAGGCTGTCGAAGCCGGCTGTGACCGCTTCGGGATTGCTGGCTTCGGGGCGGAGATACAGGATGCGGAACGCCGGCATGGTGGACTCCCAGGCGAAGTACGAGAGGTGTCCGCCCTGACCTGGCCTCTGCGGCGGGCCGCCGACACCTGAGCGTCGATGCCGCCCTTTTATTCGCCTGCCGTCACGCGCGTCTGTGACCGCTGTCACAGTTGCGTGATCGCTGCTCAGGCGCGCCCGCGCACCCAAAGGAACTTGCGCGGCGCGCCTGAGCAGCGATCACG
>SBBV01000130.1 GCA_005240015.1 Candidatus Odyssella thessalonicensis
ACGCCGATCGGCGCGTTGGCCGAGCCGCTCGCGGGCGGCGCGCTGCGTCTCCGCGCGCTGTTGGCGCGCCGGGACGGGACGCTCGTGCTGCGCGCCGAGCGCCTCGGCGCCCCGAGCGATGCGGTGGCACTCGGCACCGATGCGGCGCAGGATCTCCGCGCCCGCGCGCCGGCCGATCTGCTGGCGGCTTGAGCATGCGCATCCTCGTCACCCGCCCCGAGCCCGACGCCCAGCGCTTCGCCGTGCAGCTCCGGGAGCACGGCATAGACGCGGTGCTGGCGCCGTTGATGAGCATCGAGCTCGGCACCACGCCGCTGCCGCCGCTCGACGGCGTGCAGGCGGTCGTCTTCACCAGCGCCAACGGCGTGCGCGCCTACGCGGCGCTGCACGGCCGCGGCGATCTTCCGGTCTACGCCGTCGGCGAGGCGACCGCGGCGGCGGCGCGCCTCACGGGCTATGCCGATGTCGTGAGCGCCGGCAGCGACGCCGAGGGCCTTGCCGCGTTGCTTGCCGGAAGGATCGATCCCGCCAAGGGGCCGTTGTTTCATCCGACCGGCGCCGATCAGGCCGGGGATCTCGCCGGCGCCTTGCGCGCGCGCGGCTTCGAACTGCGGCAGGCCGTGGTGTATCGTGCGGCCGCGGTTCCTGAGCTGCCGCCGGCGGCGCGGGCCGCGCTCGAGGCGGGCGATCTCGCCGGCGTGGCACTGTTCTCGGCGCGGAGCGCGGGGATCTTCGTCGATCGCGCCTTGGCCGCGGGACTCGGCGCCAGGCTCCGCGAGCTCGACGCGTTTTGCCTGAGCCGCGCCGTGGCGGCGGCGCTTCAGGGCAAGGCCGAGTGGCGTGCGGTGCGTGTGGCCGCCAGACCCAACGCAGAGGCGCTGATTGCTTTGATCCGCGCCGAACGGACCGAGGATCGAAGAGCGATGACCGACGAGCCGGCAGTCACCCCGAGCGATCGCACGAGCGCCAGCGACGCGGAGCGCATCATCGCGGCCTTCGGCGGAATTCGCCCGATGGCCAAGGCGCTCGGCATCGCGGTCACGACCGTGCAGGGTTGGAAAGAGCGCGGCGCCATCCCGCTGAGGCGCATGCCCGAGATCCGCGACAGCGCCGCCCGCGCCGGCATCGATCTCGAAGCGGCGCTGGCCGAGCCCGTGACATCCCCGCCCGAATTCGGCGCCGAGGCGCCGAAGCCGCCGCCGCATGCACGGCCCGACGAGCGCATCGAGGCGGTCGCCGCGGAGAAGATCTCGCCCGGGCCCGAGCCTGGCCTGCGCGCGGCCGAGACGCCGCCGCCACCGCCGCCCACGTTCGACGCGCCGCCGCCCGCGGAAGGCGGGAACGGGCGCTGGCGCTGGGCCACGCTGGGCGCGGGGTTCGGCGCCACGTTCATGGCCGGCGTCATCGTGGCGGCGCTCCTGGGGATCGGTGGCCGCAGCGGTGGCGCGCCCGAACGGCAAGCGGCGCTTGATCGCCTGCAGAGCCGCATCGACAACGTCACGCGCCAGCTCGAGGACCAGCAGAAGCGCCAGCAGGGCGACGCCGCGGCGCTGCAGACGCGATTGAACCGCATTGAATCGGCCGAGCGCGCGATCGGCGAGCAGCGCGAGCGCCTGGCCGGCCTCGCCGGCAGCGCCGCCGCGCTGGCTTCGCGCATCGAGAAGCTCGACGCCGACCTGAAGGCGCTCGCCGCGCGCACGCCGGCCGGCGCCGAGGACGTGAAGGGCTTGAAGGAGCAGATCGATGCGCTGGCGAAGCGCGTCGATGCGCTGCCCAAGGACCCACCCGATGCCACGGCGCTCGCGGGCCTCGCCGCGCAGCTGCGGCAGGCCGGCGAGAAGATCGCGGTGCTCGAGCGGCGCCTGGGCGAGCTTGCGCAAGCGCGGCCGGCCAACGAGGCCGAGCAGAAGGCCGCGCTCGAGCGCCAGGCGGCCGAGGCCAAAGCCGCACTGGAGCGCTTCGCGGCCGAGGCGCGCGCCGCCAGCCAGAAGCTCGGCGCCGAGGCCGAGCAGATGAAGAAGGATCTGGCCGCGCTGCAGGGCCGCGTCGGTGCGCTCGCCGAGGATGTGCGCCGCACCGGCGGCGCCAGCAACGAAGTCGGCACGCTGGTGCTGGCGCTCGGGCAACTGCGGCGCGCGGTGCAGGACGGCGCTCCCTATCGCGCAGCCCTCGACGCGGCGAAGGCTCTGACGCGCGACCGGAAGGAATTCGAGCCGGCGCTGGCGATGTTGGGCGCACGCGCCGATCAGGGTGTGCCGACCGTGGCGCAGCTGCGCCAGCGCTTCGACCGGCTCTCGGTGGCGGTCTTGCGCGCGGCGGCGGCGCCGAAGCCCGATGCGGATTTCTGGGACCGCCTCTGGGCGCGCCTCCAGACGCTCGTGACCGTTCGCCGCGTCGGCGAGGTCGGCGGCGACTCGGTGGCCGCGCATCTGTCGCGCGCCGAGGCGGGCCTGGCGCGCGGCGATCTCGGCGAGGCCGTGAAGCAGATATCGGCGTTGAACGGACCCGCGCGCGAGGCTGCGGCGGCTTGGCTCGCCGATGCGCGCGCGCGGCAAGTG
>SBBV01000105.1 GCA_005240015.1 Candidatus Odyssella thessalonicensis
GTTCTTCGGCGCCCGCGGCGTGCTCGCGGATGAGCCTCCGCCACAGCTGGTTCGACCACACCGCGCCGCGGCCGCCGAAGAACAGGCCGTCGGCATATTCCCACTGGCCGGTGCTGACGGCGGCCTGGAACACCTTCTCGCCGCGCGCGGCGATGTAGCGCTCGATCGCCTGGTCCGCCGCCTTGCGCGCCGGTCCGTTCCAGTCCGACGGCATGAGATAGGGATGGACCTCGGCATAGGGCGCGTTGTGCGGCGGCGGCGTCCTGTGGTCGCGGAAATTGCGGTTCAAGTCGACGTTGTCCTCGTTGACGCGGCGCTCGTGCGCGAAGCCGTGCGGGTTGATCGCGTGGACGAGCACGAGCGCGGTCTTCTTCGGCAGCTCCTTGAACACTTCGTTCTTGAGCCAGCCGACCTGCGCGCCGGAGCCGCAGAAGCCCTCGACGCCGTGCATGCCGCTGGTGGCGAAGATCACGTTCTCGGCCGGCTTTGGTCCGATGCGAACGACCTCGACCGAAAGCTCCTCGCCGCGCGGGCCTTTCACCTTCGTGTGGATGTGCCGGTCGGGCGTGAACCCCGCGGCCTTGGCCGCCTCGGTGAAGCGCTTGCGCGCATCGGAATAATCCTTGCTGAAGAAATCCCGCACGTGAGCCATTGTCGTCGTCGTTCCTGCAACGTTGTCCATTTTCGCAACCTATCAGAGCTTCGCGCGAAGACCTATGAATTCCGCACCGGGGTGGGCAGATGGAAACGGGCCATGGCGCGCGCTGGTTCCCGCCCGAGCGACGGAAAGGGCTAAAGATCCGTTCTCACCGCCCACAGCTCTGGGAAGAGGCGGATCTCGACCTGCTTCCTCAGATATACGGCGCCCGAGGTGCCGCCCGTGCCGGGTTTGGCGCCGATGATGCGCTCGACCGTGTTGGCGTGGCGGAAGCGCCAGGTCTGGAACAGGTCATCGATGTCCATGAGGCTCTCGGCGAGCTCGTAGAGATCCCAGTGCGTCTCGACGTCTTGGTAAACGCCGCGCCAGGCGGCGATGATCGAGGCGTCGGGCTCGCGCATCCGGCTCCAGTCGCGCTCGACGCAGGCCTTGTCGATGGCGAAGCCGCGCTTGGCCATCAGGATCACCGCCTCGTCGTAGATGCTCGGCCGCTCGAGCAGCGCCGTGAGCCGGGCCATGATGTCCGGCCGGTGCTCGTGCACCTTCATCGTCGCGCGGTGCTTGTTGCCGAGGATGAACTCGATCGAGCGGTACTGGAAGGACTGGAACCCCGACGAGGTGCCCAGCCCGTCGCGGAAGCGCAGGTAGTCGGCGGGCGTCATCGTGTTGAGGATCGCCCAGGACTGGATGAGGTTGTCGAAGATGCGCTTGACGCGTGCGAACATCTTGAAGGCGGGCCTGAGCTCGCCGGCGCGGATCAGCGGCAGCGCCGCCTCGAGCTCGTGGATCATCAGCTTCATCCACAGCTCCTTGGCCTGGTGGATGGTGATGAACAGCATCTCGTCGTGGGTGCCGGTGACGAGCGTCTGCGCGTTCAGGACCTTGTCGAGCTGGAGGTAGTCGCCATAGGTCATGCGGTCGCGGAAATCGGCGTGGAAACGCTCGCCGGCGAGCCGTCCTTCCAGCTCCGCCATGCCCCGCCCCTGCTCCGGGCGATGGGGCTCTCGGCCCTTCTTGTCGGCCATTCTGTTTCGCCTCCGAAAACCGCGATTCGCCGCTCGATCCGCCGGCGGCGAGCGGTCTCTTGCCCCTCCGCTCCGCGAGAGTTTACCCTGCCCGTCGAATCCGTTAAACGACGGCCCAGCCGAGGGGAATTGGGCGCCGAGCCGCAGCAAGGAAAGGGAGCGAGCACATGTCGAGCCAGATCAAATATCTCCTCGCCGAAGAGGAGATGCCGAAGCAGTGGTACAACATCATGGCGGATTTGAAGAACCCGCCGGCGCCGGTGATCCATCCCGGCACGATGCAGCCGGTCGGCCCCGCCGATCTGGCGCCGCTGTTCCCGCAGGAGATCATCCTCCAGGAGGTGTCGCAGGAGCGCTACATCGACATCCCGAAGCCGGTGCGGAACATCTATCGCCAGTGGCGGCCCTCGCCGCTCCACCGCGCCCGGCGCCTCGAGGAGGCGCTCGATACCCCGGCCAAGATCTACTACAAGTACGAGGGCGTCAGCCCCGCCGGCAGCCACAAGCCCAACACCGCGATCGCGCAGGCCTTCTACAACAAGGTCGAGGGCGTCAAGCGCCTCACCACCGAGACCGGCGCCGGCCAGTGGGGCTCGGCGCTCTCGCTGTCGGGCGCGTTCTTCGGGCTCGAGGTCGAGGTCTTCATGGTGAAGGTCTCGTACCAGCAAAAGCCCTATCGCCGCGCGTTCATGGAAAGCTTCGGCGCCACGGTGCACGCGAGCCCGTCCGAGGTGACCAACGCCGGCCGCACGATCCTGGCGCAAAGCCCCAATTCGACCGGCTCGCTCGGCATCGCGATCTCCGAGGCGGTCGAGCGCGCGGTGCAGCGCGACGACACCAAGTACTCGCTCGGCTCGGTGCTGAACCACGTGCTCATGCACCAGACCATCATCGGCCAGGAGGCGATGAAGCAGCTCGAGATGGCCGACGACTATCCCGACGTCGTCGTCGGCTGCACCGGCGGCGGCTCCAACTTCGGCGGCATCGCGTTCCCGTTCATCGGCGAGATGCTGCGCGGCGGCAAGAAGATCGACGTGATCGCCGTCGAGCCGGCGGCCTGCCCGTCCATCACGCGCGGGAAGTACGCCTATGACTTCGGCGACACCGGCAAGATGACGCCGCTCGTGAAGATGCACACGCTCGGCTCGGCCTTCGTGCCGCCCGGCTTCCATGCCGGCGGGCTGCGCTATCACGGCATGGCGCCGCTGGTGAGCCAGCTCGTCGAGGAGGGCTACATCAAGGGCGTCGCCTATCACCAGTCGCAGTGCTTCGCCGCGGGCGTGCAGTTCGCGCGCGCCGAGGGCATCCTGCCGGCGCCCGAGGCCAACCATGCCGTAAAGGGCGCCATCGACGCGGCGCTGCAGGCCAAGCGCGAGGGCAAGAAGAAGACGATCCTCTTCAACCTCTGCGGCCACGGCAATTTCGACATGCAGGCCTATGCCGACTTCACCGCCGGCAAGCTCAAGGACGAGGACTACAATCAGCAGGAGCTGGCGATGGCGCTCGCCGGGCTGCCCAAGGTGCCGGTGCCGGCATAAGAACCAGGACGCAAGGGATTGACGGCTGCAAGAGAGCCTTCCCCCGCTTGCGGGGGAAGGTTGGATGGGGTCGGGCCGCGCGTAAAGCGTGCAATCGCGAGGCGCGCGGCGGACGCCCTGTCCTGCCTCCGAAGCCGAGTTTCGTTGTCCTCACCCCACCCTAACCCTCGCCCGCTGATCGCGGGGGAGGGAATTGCTCGCGCGATGGACTACGCACCGACATCGACCGGCCGCTCGCAGAAGCCGATCCTCGGCGGGCCGATCGGCGCACGCGCGATCATGGACGGGCGCGCGGTCATCGTGCTCGGCTCGAACAACTATCTGGGCCTCGCCAACCACCCCGAGGTGATCGCACGCGCCAAGGAGGCACTCGAGCGCTACGGCGCCGGCCCCGCGCTCAACCCGCCGCTCGCCACGACGCCGATTCACGAGGCGCTGTGCGCGGCGCTCGCGCGCTTCCACCGCACCGAGTCGGCGCTGCTGTTCAATTCCTGCACTTCGGCCAACGTCGCCGTCGCCTGCACTTTGGTCGGCGCCGGCGACCGCATCTTCAGCGACCGCTTGAACCACGCCAGCATCATCGATGGCTGCCGCTTGAGCGCCGCCGAGAGCCGCGTCTTCAACCACGCCGATTTCGCGCATCTCGAAGCGCAGCTCGCCGAGCCGGGCGCCAGCAGGAAGCTCGTCATCACCGACGGCGTCTTCAGCATGGAGGGCGACGCGGCCGACCTCGCTTCGCTGATCCAAATCTGCCGCCGCCACGGCGCCGCGCTCGTCGTCGACGAGAGCCACGCGGCCGGCGTGATCGGCCCCGGCGGCCGCGGCACGGCCGCGCTGCGCGGCTGCGAAGGCCAGGTCGATCTCGTGACCGGCACGCTTTCGAAGGCGTTCGGCGCGTTTGCCGGCGGCTACGTCGCCGGCCCGGCCGCCCGCATCCGCGAGCTTCACGACCGAGGCCGTTTCTTCATGTTCACCACCGCGGTGAGCCCGAGTGCCGCCGCGGGCGCGCTCGCCGCCGTCGAGATCGCGATGCGCGACGATTCGCTTGCGCGCCGCCTCGCCGAAAACACGCAGCGCCTGCGCGCCGGCCTCGCCAAGCTCGGCTTCCGATTGCTGGGCGGCGACAGCCCGATCACGCCGATCATGATCGGCAACGAAGAGAAAGCGGCCGCCCTGAGCCGCGCGCTGCTGGAGGACGGCGTCTATGTCGGCGCGGTGCGCTTTCCGGTCGTCCCGCGCGGCGAAGCGCGTCTCCGCGCCCAGCCCTCGGCGGCACACAGCACGGCCGACATCGACGAAGCGCTCGCCGTGTTCGCGAACGTAGGACGAAATCTGGGGATCATCTAGCTGTGGCCACGCCGACAGACCACCAAGACACCAAGAAGACAAGAATCGCGCGTTGAAGCGCGCGAAAATGCTATCGCTTGGTGCTGTCTTGGTGGCCTTACACTGCCTCCGCATCAACACGGGTGATCGCAATGCAGTTGGATTTCGATCGCGCCATCGAGCATTTCTGGGCTGCGCGCCAGCCGGGCGGGCGCTATTCGGCGGAGTACGAGAAGACCCTGACCGGGGACGACGCCTACCGCATCAACCTCGCGCTGCTCGACCGCCACAGGGCGCGCGGCGAGAAGCAGGCGGGCTGGAAGGTGGGGCTCACGGCGCGCGCGATCCGCGAGCAATTCGGCTTCGCCGAGCCGGTGTTCGGCTGCCTGTTCGAGAAAGGGCGCTGGTCAAGCGGCGGGACGTGGCGCCTCTCCGACATCCGCGCGCCCGGTTTCGAGAACGAGCTCTGCCTCGTGCTCGGCGAGCGGCTCGGGGGCCCCGGCGTCACCGAGGCGCGCGCGCGGCGCGCGATCAAGAGCGTGGCGCCGGCGATGGAGATCATCGAGACGCGCGGCAACCCCACGCGCGAAGGCTGCCTGCCGATGATCGCCGACAACGGCCAGCAATATGCGTTCGTGACCGGCGACGAGGTGCCGTTCGATCCCGCTCGGCATGACCTCGGCCGGACCGAGCTCGATCTCTACATCGACGGCGTGCATCAGGAGCACGCCTACGGCAATGCGGTGATGGACTCGAGCCCGATCGCCTCGATCGCCTGGCTCGCCAACAAGCTCGCCGAGTTCGGCCGCGCGCTCGAGCCGGGGCAAGCCGTCATGACCGGCTCGTTCACCAAGCAGTACAAGCTCGACCGGCCGATGCGCGTCGAGGCCCGCTACGCGCCGTTCGGCAGCGCCATCGCGACTTTCGTTTGAAAGCCGCACCACCACCCTTCGTTCGATGCCGGCGCCGCGGAATCGACCATATTCTGACCCGATTCCGCCGCTAGCTTCGCGTTTTGAGCTAGCAGTGTCTCGCTTCGCCGAGGCGCGCCTGCGAACCGATCGCCGGCTGCCGGCTGCGCCGGCGCACTCCGAACATCGAGATCCGACGGTGCCGCGCAACACGCCCGCAAGCGCACAATCAAATCCGGAGCGCCCCCATGCGCCGGCGCCCTAGGACCGGCGTTCCGCCCGCGATCGGCGCCGACACGGGGCTGTTCCTCGACGTCGACGGAACGCTGCTCGACATCGCGCCGACGCCGGATGCCGTCGTGGTGCACGAAGGGCTGGTCGAGACGCTGAACCGCTTGAGCGCCGCGCTCGACGGCGCCGTAGCGCTGGTGAGCGGCCGCCGCCGCGCCGATCTGCGCAGCCTCTTCCGCGGCGCCGACGTCGTCCTCGTCGGCGAGCATGGCGCCACTGCCTCGGTCGCGCTGCCGGCGATCGACGCGGCGCGCGGCGAGCGCCCGCCGCCGGCGCTGACCGCGGCGCTGCGGCGCTTCGCGGCGCGCCACCCCGACACGCTGCTCGAGCTGAAGGGCCACGGCGCGGCGCTGCATGTGCGGCGTGCGCCCGCGGCGGCACCCGCCGCGCGGCGGCTCGCGCTGGCCCTGGCCGAAACCTATCGTGACCGCGTCCGCCTGCTGCGCGGCAAGGCCGTGTTCGAGTTCATTCCCACCGGCACGTCGAAGGGCCGCGCGATCGAAGCGCTGCTCGACGAGGAGCCGTTCCGCGGGCGTGTGCCCTATGTCGTCGGCGACGACGTCACCGACGAGGACGGCTTCGCGGTTGCGAACCGGCGCGGCGGCGTGAGCCTCCGGGTCGGCTCGGCGGATTTGCGGATGGCGGAAAGCAGCGCGCACTTTACAATCGCGAACCCGCCGCAATTGCGAAAATGGCTGCGCCGATGCGCCGAGGCTCTCGGGTCCGGCGCCCGGCCGGACGCCCGGGGGAACCATCGGACGCTCCGCGCGTCATAACCATGCGTAGTTCTCGCTAGCGGCGGGAACGCCGGTCCGTGCGCCTGGATCCGATTGCTTGCTCCCTTTGAAATATCTTGAGGCGATCGAATGAAGCGCATCGTCGTCGTCTCGAATCGGGTGGGTCTGCCCGCGCCCAACAGCGAATCTTCCGGCGGCCTGGTCACCGGCGTGCACGCCGCGATGCGCGGGCGCGGCGGACTCTGGTTCGGCTGGTCGGGCAAGGTCACGCCGTCGCCGAGCGATGCGCCCGAGATCGTGCAGGCCGCAGGCATCGATTACGCCACCATCGATCTCGATCAAGCGGCATACAACGAGTACTACCTGGGCTTCGCCAACGGCACGCTGTGGCCGCTCTGCCACTTCCGGCTTGGCCTTTTCGAATATGAGCGCACCCAGGCCGAAGCCTATGAGGCGGCCAACGAGCGGTTTGCCCGTGCTCTCATGCCGCTGCTGCGCCCCGACGATCTCGTCTGGGTTCACGACTACCACCTGATCCCGCTGGCGTGCGCGCTGCGCCGCCTCGGTTGCCAGCAGCGCATCGGCTTCTTCCTCCACATCCCGCTGCCGCCGCCGCGAGCGCTCGCCATCCTGCCGCGGCACAAGGAATTGTTCTCGTCGCTGCTCGACTACGACCTCGTCGGCCTGCAGACCGTCGAGGATGCCGATGCGTTGCGCGCCTTCTGCCGCCAGAATCTCGGCCATCTCGTGATGCCCGATGGCACCTTGCTGGGGCCGCAGCGGCGCACCGCGACCGGCGTGTTCCCGATCGGCATCGATCCCCAGGCCCAGCAGCGCATCGCGGTGAAATCGGCCAAGCTCAGCACCACGCGGCGCCTCCTCGACAGCCTCGGCGGCCGCAAGCTCATCCTCGGCGTCGACCGCCTCGACTACAGCAAGGGGCTGTCCTACCGCTTCCGCGCCTTCGGGCGGCTGCTCGGCGCGCATCCGGAATGGCGCAGCCGCGTCACCTATCTGCAGATCGCGGCGCCGTCGCGCATCGAGATCGCGCGCTACCGCGAGGCGCGGCTCGAGCTCGAGCGCCAGGCCGGGCGCATCAACGGCAAATACGCCGAATTCGACTGGGTGCCGATCCGCTACATCAATCGCGGCTTCACGCCCAAGACGCTCGCCGGCTTCTACCGCGTCGCGCAGGTCGGGCTGGTCACGCCCTTGCGCGACGGCATGAACCTCGTCGCCAAGGAATACGTGGCCTCCCAGAACGCGGCCGATCCCGGCGTGCTCGTGCTTTCGCCTTTCGCCGGCGCCGCGGCCGAGCTCGATTCCGCCGTGATCGCCAACCCGTTCGACATCGACGCGCTCGCCGAGGCACTGCACACGGCCTTGACGATGCCGGTCGAAGCGCGGCGCGAGCGCTGGGCGGCGCTGCACGCCGCCGTCGAGCACGGCAACGCCGAGCGTTGGCAGCAGAGCTTCATCGCGGCGCTCGAGGGCGTCAGCGCACTGCCGCGTGCCGCCACCGCCTCACGCTGAAGCGATCCAGGGCCTACGCATTTGCGGCGGTTGACGACGGCCACGCCCGCACATACTATCTGGTCAGTATCTTACCGACATGCCCCAAGCCGCCCTCGCCCTCCGACCCGCGACCAAGAAGGCCCAGCGCGAAGCCAGCGTCGAAGGCCTGCTCATGGCGGCGCGCGCGCTGTTCGTCTCGCAGGGGTATCGGCACACCACCGTCGACGAGATCGCCGAGGCCGCGCGCCTCACCAAGGGTGCCGTCTACTTCTACTTCCGCAACAAGGAAGCGCTGCTCGCCGCCCTGCTCGATCGCGTCGAAACGGTCGTGGTCGGTGGCATGACCGATCGCGTGGCCGCGGCGGGCGCCGGTGCCGCCGACCGGCTCGTGGCCTTCATGCACGGCCAGGCGCAGCTCGGCGTGTCGAGCCCCGAGGACGTGCTGCTGCTCATCCTGATGTCGCTCGAGTTCGCCGGCACCGGCGGGCCCACCGAGGCGCGCATTCGCTCGATCTACGACCGCCTCTACAAGGCGATCGAGGGCATCATCGCGCTCGGCAAGCGGCGCGGCGAGTTCCGCGCCGACATCCGCACGCGCGAACAGGCCGCGATCGTGATGGCGCTGCACGACGGCACGTTCCTCGAATGGTATCGCCGGCGCGAGGCGCTCGCCGGGCCGGAGCTCGTGCGCGCGCTGCGCACGAGCATGCTGGCGGGCCTCCTCCCAACCCCGCGCGCGGAGGCGCATTAGCCATGGAAGCCGAGAAGATCCCGGGTCACGGCTTGAAGCCGATCAGGGTCGCGGGCTCTCAGCTGCGCATGTACAAGCGCAACGACCCCGACATGCCCGAGGACTACCGCCGCTTCATGATCAAGCTCCTGAAGCACGCGCATGTCGAGAATTGCGGCAATCCCAACTATCGCACGGTCGTCGCCAACATCGCCGATGCGGGCCTCCGCTACGCGCCCGACGGCCGCGCGATGATGATCGAGGCCGAGATCGTGAAGCAGGAAGTCGGCCACGGCCAGTTCGTCGCCGACATCATCAAGAGCCTCGGCGAGGATCCCTACAATCCCGACTGGGTCGGCCAGTACGCGTTCGAGCTGCCGCTCAAATCCTGGTGCGACATCTCCCTCTTCCACATGCTCATCGATCGCGTCGGCCTCTATGTCGGCATCGAGTGGATGGGCAGCACCTACGAGCCGCTCGCGCGCATCTCCGAGCAGCTCGAAAAGGAAGAGTATTTCCACGCCACCGCCGGCTTCCGCCACATGAAGCGCATCGTCAAGACCGCGGACGGCAAGCGCGAGGCGCAGGACCTGTTGCACAAGTGGTGGCCGGCGGCGCTCGACATGTTCGGCCGCTCGGATTCCAAGAATTCGTCGCAATACGTGAAGTGGGGCATCAAGGCGCACACCAACGCCGAGCTCCGCCAGAAATACATCGAGGACACGGTCCCGCTCATCGTCGAGCTCGGGCTCGATGTTCCCGATCACAACGCCAATCGCCGCTTTCTCTAGCGGCCACGAGACGCCCCGCGCCTTCATCGGGCCGACGCGCTTTTTGGGAGGAGGACCGCCGGACCGGTGCCGGCGCGGGGCACCAATCAACCGGCCCCAAGCCCGTCGCTTGGCGACAAAGCAAAGTGAACAGGGAGCCGGGGAGAA
>SBBV01000358.1 GCA_005240015.1 Candidatus Odyssella thessalonicensis
ATTCGATTCCGGCCGCGGCCGCCAATCCGGGCGGCACGATGGGGGCCGCGATGGGCATCGGCATGGGGGCCGCGATGGGCCACCAGATGGCCAGCGTGTTCCAGCAGCCGCAGCCGCAAGCGGCGGCGCCGCCGCTCCCCGGCGGCAAGACGTTCTTCATGGCCGTGAACGGCCAGCAGCAAGGCCCGTTCGACCTGTCGGCGCTCGCGCAGCGCCAGCAGCAGGGGCAGTTGACGCGCGAGACCTTGGTGTGGACGCAGGGCATGGCGAATTGGACGCCGGCGGGGCAGGTCGCCGACCTGGCGCAGCTTTTCGCCAACGCGCCGCCGCCGCTGCCGCGCTAGTCGATGAGGCCGATAGGTCTCACACGTAGGGGCGCGCTGCGCGCGCCCGGGTGCGTGCAGGTCGAGGACTCGGCGGGTGGGAACCAGGGCGCGCGCAGCGCGCCCCTACGGGCGAACCGCTGAGCGCACTCGGGGAGAATCGAAATGGCAGAAACCGAAGCTACGACACCGGCAATGCCGCAGGCGGCCAAGGCCGATCAGTTCCCGTGCGCGCAATGCGGCGCCAAGCTGCGCTTCAAGCCCGGCACCGACGCGGTCAAGTGCGACCATTGCGGCCACGAGAACCCGATCCCGAAGCGCCCCTGGACGCGGATCGAGGAGCAGGATCTCGCGGAAGGCCTCGACAGGATCGAGAGCACGGCGGCGACCGAGGAGAAGCGCACGGTGAAGTGCGGCTCCTGCGCGGCCGAGTTCACGTTCGACCCGCACATCCACGCCGCGACCTGCCCGTTCTGCGGCAGCGCGGTGGTGGCGGAGACGCACACGGTGCGCGTGATCCAGCCGGCGGCGCTCGTGCCGTTCGAGCTCGACGAGAAGAAGGCGCAGGGTGCTTTCAAGAAATGGCTCGGCTCGCTGTGGTTCGCCCCCTCCGATCTCGCCAAGTTCGCCGCCACCGATGGCAAGCTCGCGGGCATGTATGTCCCCTATTGGACCTACGATGCCCAGACCTACAGCGGCTACGAGGGCGAGCGCGGCGATGCCTATTACGTGCCCTACACCGTCACGCGCGAGGTCGACGGCAAGAGCGTGACCGAGACGCGCCAGCGTCGCGAGATCCGCTGGACCTACGCCTCGGGCGAGGTCGAACGCTTCTTCGACGACGTGCTCGTGGTGGCGAGCCGCTCGCTGCCGAAGAAGTACGCCGACAAGCTCGACACCTGGCGCCTCTCCTCGCTGCAGCCCTATCGCACCGAGTACATCGCCGGCTTCCGCAGCGAAGTCTACCAGGTGACGCTCAAGGACGGCTTCGGCGAGGCCAAGCGGCGCATGGAGGACCAGATCCGCTCCGACGTGCGCAGCGACATCGGCGGCGACGAGCAGCGCATCCACCACATCAATACGGCGTGGGAGGATTTGCGCTTCAAGCACATCCTCCTGCCGGTGTGGCTCGCCGCCTATCGCTACCGCGGCAAGGTGTTCCAGATCCTGATCAACGGCCAGACCGGCGAGGTCGAGGGCCAGCGGCCCTACAGCTGGATCAAGATCGGGCTCGCGGCGCTCGCCGCCGCGGTCGTGGTCGGCGTCATCGTCTGGCTGCTCGCCAAGGGGCGGTAATCTTCCTCCCCCGCGAATAGCGCGGGAGGTGGAACCGCGCGCCTTCGCGCGGGCCGGAGGGGGTGAAGAGAACTGGCTTCAGGCGCGGAGGAAGTGCGCGGCGCTCACGGCCTGCCTCCAGCGTTCGCGCGAACTCGTCCTCACCCCCATCCCGACCTTCCCCCGCTTCGCGGGGAAAGGAGAACTACGCTGCGCGCGGGATCACGTAGTCGTAGATCGCGAAGAAGTGGAGGATGCTGCCGGCGAGCACCGAGAGGTGCCAGAGCGCGTGATTGAACGGCAGGCGCCGCAGCGCATAGAAGACGAGCCCGCCCGTGTAGCAGATGCCGCCGATCAGGATCAGCTCGACGCCGGCCTCGCCCACCTTTTCCTCGACCTTGTCGGCGAAGGCGAAGCCGATCCAGCCCATCGCGAGATAGATGAAATAGAAGACCGGGTGCATGTAGCGCAGCCAGATCAGGCGCAAGAGCGTGCCGGCGAGTGCCAGGCCCCAGACGATGCCGAACATCACCCAGCCCTGCCAGCTGCCGTTCATGACCGTGAGCGTGATCGCGGTATAGGTGCCGGCGATGAGCAGGAAGATGGCGAGGTGATCGAAGGCGAGGAACACGCGCCTGGCGCCGAGATGCGGGATGCTGTGGTAGAGCGTCGAGGCGAGGAACATCCAGACGAGCGTGGCGCCGTAGATCGCGGCGCCGACGATGGCCCAGGCGCTTTCGATTTGCGCGGCGTGGACGACGCCCAGCACCAGCGCCGCGATCGCGAGGCCGGCGCCGATTCCGTGCGTGACCGCGTTGGCGATCTCCTCGAGCAGCGAATCGCGGAACAGGTCGTGGTGCTCGTCGCGGGCGCGGCGGGCGAGTGCGGAAATGGCGGCGCGCATCCTCAGGATTCCAACTCTCTAACCGACAACATAGGCACAACGTCGGCGATTACCCAGGAAATCCGTGCACAATCGCGCGACCGGCGCGTTTTTTTCTGTTGGCAGGCCGGCGCGCCGGCGGCTCACGCAAAAGTCGTTCCCTCTGCGTTCCGAATCCTGCTAGAGTCGCCGCCCTTTTCGTCCGGGTGAGAGGGCAACCGCCATGGACACGCTGCCGCTCGGCCTCGCAGAGCCCGCCGAGCTCTACCTGCCGTCCACCGCCGACCGCATCGCGCGCGGCGTCTGCCGCAAGCTCGGCGAGCTCGGCTACCAGAGCATTCTGGAATTCCGCGTCGGTCTCGGCCGGCGCGCCGACGTGGCCGGCCTCGATGCCACGGGGCGCTTCGTCATCGTCGAGATCAAGTCGAGCCTCGCCGATTTCCGCGCCGACGCGAAATGGCCGGAGTACCTGCCCTACTGCGATGCCTACTATTTCGCCGTCGCCGACGGCTTCCCGCAGGAGGTCTTGCCCGCCGAGCACGGCCTCATCGTCGCCGACGAGCACGACGCGGTGATCCTGCGCGAGGCGCCGCATCAGCCCATGCTCGCCTCGCGCCGCCGCGCGCAGATCCTGCGCTTCGGGCTGGTGGCGGCACAGCGCCTTTCGCTCGCGACCGGCTTCGCGCCGATGGGCGGCGATTGGCGCGAGGATTAGGCAAGGTCGATCGCTAGTAGGGGCGCGCTGCGCGCGCCCTCTCTCCGCCCGTATAGCGCTCAATCACGTAGGGCCGCACGGCTGTGCGCCCCCGTCGCCGCCCGTACCGCGATGAACCAGGGCGCACAGCCGTGCGCCCCCACAACGCGGAACGCAGTGCCCTTCATTGAAGAGGGCGCGCGCAGCGCGCCCCTACGCCGTGATCGCCTACTTCAATTTGGCGACCGTTGCGCTGGTGCTGTGG
>SBBV01000176.1 GCA_005240015.1 Candidatus Odyssella thessalonicensis
ACGCGAAGATGCAAGTGTGGGTACCTCGACGACGCATCTTTAGGTTGTGGCCGCGCGCCGACACGCCATGCGGGCAGGCGTCAACCAGCCCGCAGCAGGAAATCGATGCACCATGTCCAAACAGCGCGTCCGCCCGCGCCGAGGCGCGGCCGGATCAACCTAAATCAAGGCATGCGCTGAATAGAACATTATAAGAACATAGTCAAGACCCGATTTGAAATCGGAGGGTCGGCGGTTCGATCTCCGGCTACGGCGTCACTATTTTCGACGACATAACTAGATCGGCTTAGGCACGTCATGGCGATACGCAAACACCGTAGCCAAACATCGGGCGACCTTGCGAACCAGCACGACACTCTACGCCACAAAGTCTGTCGCGCTCTCCGCCACGTAGAGTTCCTTCCCGCTTTCGGCCGCAAGAACAGCTGAGCGGACGGTTGTCTCCTTGAGATCGATAACTCGAAACTGCTCCCCCACTTTCGCGACGACTTCGATGCGTCGATAAAGGCCGGAGTTCTTTTCTGCGTACCGGGCCAAGCCCTTTAGTTTCGGAAGTGCATCCCCGTACTGCGTGCCGTGGGGATCAACGATGTCGGCAACGACAGTGCCGTCGGCCACCTGCGCGAAGAAAATGAAGTCGGGGCGAACGATCTTCAGTTCACCTCCTTCTTCGTAGGTCACTCCGAGGGAGTCTTGACTGGCACGTGGCGGGTTTCGGTACCAAGCAACGCTACCTTCACGTTGCAACTCAGCCAGCACCACCTTCTCCTCCCAGGAATTGAAGTTCTCAGGAAAGAGCCCGTCTTCGTCACAAAGCAAATGCCTTTCAAATCGCGGAAGAGGTACTTCTTTCTGGTCTGGCATGCGAGCTGTCGTCGGTTGAAGCCATGTGTTCGGTCGCGCAAGATCGACGTCTAGCGGATCAGAGCTCATTTCGCGTATCTGGCGGTAGACCTCCTGGCGTTCGTCGGAAAGGCTTTTGATCTGAATCCGATATTCCGTCAGCCATCTATTGGAAAGTTTTTCGGCCGCCGTCTCCAAGTCGCTTTTTATGTCTGGCACGAGGCCAATCGCAGCGATTGCAGTATGAGCTTCGACTAGAGCATCTTCCGGGTATTCACCCGCCTGCATCTTGGTTGCAAGATGCTCGCTGTAGGTCGTTGCCAGATCGGGGCTGATCACTCGGGCCGCGCGCTTATACGCGTCCTCAATAACCACATAGTCGGCAGCCTCAACGAAGTCGTTGAACGTCATGCCCTTGGTTTCGACATCCGCCTTCACCGTCTTGCCCTCGACAGTCAAGACAGACTCGCGGGCCTTCTTGATCTCCTCCGCATAGCGGACCTGCGCCCCATCGAGCACCTTGTGCATTTCCGCGTGTGCCTTCTTGCCCGCATCGGCGAGAAGGCCGTCAACGGCCAGCTCGTGTGCAAGCGCCGTCAACCGTTTGACTGGGCGAGCTTGCCGTTTCGGAAGCGTCTGAGAAGGCAGGGATAGGAGTTTCTGCCATACAGCTTCGGGGATTGCCGAATTGGGCTTCATCTGTCGCGGATTGATCAGCACGCGACGACCGGGTAGCTCCTCGCCGGCCTCTGCCCCGGTCATTAACGCAGTGGCAACCGCCTCGACGGATTTCTTGTCGAAGTGCGGAAGTAAACAGTCCACCGCGTTCAAGCGTTCGTTGCCGGGAATCCGCCGCGCAAGGGGGGTGCGAACCATGCGCCCGAGCAGCTGGGTGATGTGCGTCCTATCTGATGCGGCGCGGAAGGAAACCATGACCTCTGCACGGGGACAGTCCCAACCTGTGCTGATGGCGTCCTTTGCGACAAGGACGCGTACCCATTTCGATTCCTGAACGCGCTCGGGCGCGATGTAGGGCACGGAGTGACTGCCAAATGTCTCCGTCTTGTGCTCGCCGAAGACATTCGCGACACAATCGGGCGGAAGTTCGGGCCATTGCTCAAAGATGGTATCGAGCCACTTGCCGATTTCCTTGTGATCCGGCGAATTCGGCACCTGCAAGACCATTAGCGGCAAAACGGTATCGGCATCGTCTTGCTGCTTCGCATACTCGACCCAGGCGCTCGAAATTTCGCGCAGCTTGGTAGTGCCACGGCGCAGCAGAACGGTCGTGAAGTCCCCGATATCGTCGGGCACATCGAGGTTGATTGTGTCCTTCAGTAGGCCCGATTCCTGAACCTTTTTTGGATCAACGACGACATTGGGCAGCGTGCTGCGGTCCTGCATACCCGCAACAGCTTCGTTGAATCGTTGCACTGTCGCCGAAATTCCCCAAACGATGGGAATGCCCGGTACTCCACCGGAACCGTTGATCAGCTGCCTAACGATGGTCGGCTTGCCGTCACCGTTCGATCTACTGCCCTCCTTCATGCCCCTGTGGGCTTCATCGAGGACGAGGTAGAGGGTCAGATCGGGATCTTCGATGGTGCTCTGAATCGTATCCCAGATGGTGTGCGACCGCATATCGGGCATGATCCGTTGGCCGTCGGCCGTCTCCAGCGCTGGATCATTGGGGTCATGGCCTCTAACCAGAAGGCTGTTCTTCGACAGCTTCTGTGTGTTGAGGAAGTAGATTTTTCCGGGCTGGAACTTTTCGCCCGCAAACGTATTCCCGACCGGCACCAGGTCGGAGATGGTGAGCTTGTCGGACGCCTCTTGGAGGCGCCAGCGAGATTGTTCGTTCAGCGAAGGATCGTCGCTGAACCAGATGACGACGGCGCCGGAGTCGGACTCGAAGTCGTAGTCGTCATTGCCATAGAAAAGAGCTTCGAATACTGCCGCCGCCATGACAGTCTTGCCCGCGCCGGTTGTGGCGGTCAACGAGAAGGCATGCTTGTCACGGTCTTCGTGCCAACGCTTTCGTGCTTTTTTCAGCCGGTCGAGAACATCTTTGACGGCTTCATCCTGATAATCCTTCAGAGTGAACTTCATACCTCACCGCCCCATCGAGAATCGGAAATTGGTCAAGTACGACTCGTAGAGCCGGATAGACTCGACAGCATCGGGTAGGTGCCGCGTCACGGACTGAAAGCGGCGGTCGTCATCCGTCACGATATAGGCAATTCGAATCGAGCCGTTGCCCTCGACCGCCTTACAGAAGGGTGCCGCCTTATCCAAGTCGATCAGAACCCCGTAGGTATCGGCCACCTCCCACCCCTTGGCCGGGATCGCGTCAATCCGCTTTCCCTCGCTGCCCGCTCGCATCCACAGAAGCGGCGCGATACGCGCGAAGGCACGGTTATGGCTTACGGCAACAGGCGTCTCGTATGTCAGGGTGAAGAACTCGGCATTCTCCTCAAATCCCTCGGCCATCGGAAATTCGTCTGTGAACCTGTATTCTCCCTTGATCTGATCGCCATTCGGAGTTCTGCCCGTGATCGCGGCCCGAACGCGAGGCATAGTAATGTGGTCGCAAATGCCCCACTTCTCCCAGTCGGAGTCTCCAGGGCGAAGCTTTTTCGCGCGCAGTACGGCTTGCTCATCCGCAGCAACCTCGTTGTTGGTCACTGCAATTGATTGGCGGCGACTGCCGTCCTGGCGATTCAGCCGCATGACAGCGTGCGTTGTCGTGCCCGAGCCGCTAAAAAAATCCAGAACTACGGCGTTGGGTTTGTCCTTGAGAAAGAAGCGAAGCAAGTCCTCAACGGCATACAGCGACTTGGGATAAGGAAAGCGCCGGCCTGGGATCAGGCTGGACAGGATATTCGTTCCGCCGATTTCCGCATTGTGTGACGATAGATTCCAAACTCTTTTCGGCGGTGGAGTCTCCTCATCCAACGCCATTGCTCCAATGACCGAGCCGTCACTAGAGCGCCCTGTGATTTTGATCGCCCCACATTGGATCAAATCAATTGTTCCTCCGGGGAGGTACTGCACCGTCCCGCGTTTCCTTCGAGCGTCCCAGCGATTGACGCGAGCAAATCCATTGTTCCAATTTCGCCGCAACACATCTGGCGTCAAACCCCAGAGCATTTCTGTGCCGTCTGGCTTTAGAGGCCACAGCGGCACTGTCCCCGGGGGTGGCACTATCGATCCCCGGTCTACGCCATCACTCAACGGGTCTCCGACTGAGTGAAGGCGCCCAGTCTCGGCATGCACGAAGATCGGATAAAACTGGTTGGGTCGCGCGCCTCGCGTGCTTGAGGGCTCGCGCCGACGAAGGCCTAACCACTCCAAGCTTGATTCGTCCGAACCGTCCTCTTCGATCGGATCAAGCATGTTCCGTATCCACGGAGTGATCTCTACAGTGCCGAGCGAGACGATGAAAATATGTTCTTCGACACGGGAGAACTTGCCCGGACGGACCGCACCTTTGGCGCTGATGACGCTGGTCACCATTTGGATGTCAGCAGCATCTTGAAAGATTTGCTCCAAAAGGAGCCCGAGGCGATGCACCTCCCTCTCATCGATCGTGACGACCAGAACAGAGCTGCGAGGATTCAGCAGCTCGTGGGCGACCCTTAGCCTTCGCTCCATAAACGCGAGCCACTTGCTGTGCCTATAGAGGTCCTCTCCCTCCACGTAGTCGTTATTGTACTTCCAGTCCCTCGCCCCCGTATTGTACGGCGGGTCGATGTAGATTGCGTCTATCTTGCCGCGGTGCGTGAAGGTCAGCGCCTCCAAGGCGTGAAAATTTTCGGCATTGATGACTACGTGAAATGGCTTGTCCCCTCCGCACTCAACCTTCCCCGTACTGACGAGGCCGGGGTAAATGTAGTCACGAAATTCCGCGACCACGACAAGGTCTTCGACCAGCACCGATCTTTGTCCCGATTTCGCGTCGTTAAGGAGTTCAACCTTTGCTTTTCTTGCACCGCTCGCCCGTTCGAAGCGGACCACTTTCCAAAGTCGTTGATCGCCTTTGGCGGTCGATTCGCGCGATGGTAGGACGCGGACCTTGTCCCCTTTGCGGACGGGCCGCCCTGGCATCTCGACGCTTTCCGGATGGTGCCGTTCGAAGTTGAGACCGAAAGAGCGGCGGGATGAGAGAACCTTGAATTCTCGTTCGAGCTCGTGCCCCAGCGTGGCGTCTTTCGCCTTTGCTTGTGAGATTAGATCTGTCAGCCGAGACAAGAATGTTTCCTCAGTCTATTGGAACAGGCGGGTGATTTTCACTCGAACGGCCACCCAGACAACAACTCACCTGCGGCCGTCGGTCCTATCCATTCCCACCAGCCGAAACAAGACCTCAGCCGCCGCTGCACCTCCGCATTCGCCTTTCTGCGCGTGCTGGCACATCTCGCGCGCCGCTCGCACCGACATACGCAGGGCGTTGTTCGCGCTCTATGTAGTAATGGCGATTTCAGCGCAGGTCTACGCAAGCCGTTCTGTAAAAGAACGTGCTCGCCAGCGCTTCAAGGCGGTCTCGCCCCTCGAAGGCTGTAGGAGGGTCGTGGTGCATTGCTCCCCCACCAACTTCTCCGCCGTGATCGGCAGCTCGCGCACGCGCTTGCCGGTGGCGTGGAACACCGCGTTGGCGACGGCGGCGGCGGCGCCGGTGGCGCCGAGGCCGCCGGTGGTGGTCGCCGATGCCGCGCGCGCCGAGGGCGCTCGCGTAGGGATCGAACTCGTCGACGAAGTGGATCGTGATGTCGGCGGGGATGTCGGCGTTGACGGGGAGGGCCACGCCGGCGAGGTCCTTCGCGAGCCAGCGGCCGAGCGCGGGCTCGTGCCGGCTCGCCTCCATCGCCGCCATGCCCCAGCCCCAGACGATGCCGCCGATCATCTGCGAGCGCGCGGTCTTGGGATCGACGATGCGCCCGGCGCTGTCGGCGCCTGTCGCGCGGCGCAGGCGCAAGAGCCCGAGCGCGGGATCGACGCCCCGCGCGGCGGCGAAACGTTATGGGAGATAAAGCCGCGAGTCGATTTTCGCTGTGGCGGACTCGATGCATTCTTTCTAAAAGCTTGCCCGGAGGACCAGCATCGGGATCGGAAGAAGTCTCGCGCGCAGAGGGGACTTAACGCGGCTTTAACCGGGCCGTCGTAGCGCGGACGCGGCGGCCTCTTGGAATTGGGCAAGGGCGCATGCGCCACCGACGATTTGCAGCGCTCGTCTTGGGGATTGCGAGCTTCGCCGGCGCGGCTTTCGCGCAGACGAGCGCGGACCCGCTGAAGGATCCGGCGGTGGCGCGCATCCGCGCGCAGTTCAAGGTCGACGGCATCGCACTGTTCGATCCGCACGGCATGCATGCGGCGCGCATGGGGATCTGCGCCACCAGCGTCTTCGCCGGCTTGAAATGGTGCGTCTCGGGCACCGCCGAGGAGAAGACGGGCGCCGCCGCCTACATCAAGACCACGGGCTACAACATCGACGCCGAGAGCCGCATCGTCTACGCGATCTCGAGCCGGCGCAGCTATCCGCTGAAGCGCGCGGAGTTCGACGGCATCATCCAGGCGATCGGCGAGCGCTACGGCGCGGGCGCGGCCGTGCTCGCCTTCCGCAAGGCCGGCGCGGAGGCCGGCGGCATCGATTCGCTGATCGCGGTCTGGGGCGGGCTGCGCCTCGTGCATCTCACCGAGGCCGAGTACGCCGTCGTCGAGGCGGGCGGCTCGCTCCGGCGCGGCCACCTCGTCGACCACCGCTTCAACCTCGTCGCCTCCGCCAGGCAGCGCGATCCCATCTACCGCATCGAGGGCGAGGCCGGGTTCATCCTCCACCTGACGGCGACCTCGCCCGACCGCGCCGACGTGATCGCGCGCGCGGTCTATCCGCCGGCGTTCCAGCCGCCGCCCGCCAAGCCCGGCGCCGAGGCGGACAACCCGCTCGTGACCGACACCGTGCGGCGCGCGACGGCGCCGCCTGCGCAAGACCGCTCGCCGGCGAGCGGCCGCGACCGCGCCGAGCGCGACCGCGCCGAGCGCGGCGTGGCCGATGAGCAGCGGCGGCGCATCGATGCCGAGCGCGCGCTGGCGGCCGAGCGGCTGCTGCGCGAGGAGGCCGAGCGCAAGGCCAGCGAGGAAAAGGCAGCGCGCGAGCAGGCGGAGAAGAAGGCGGCCGCCGAGCGCAAGGCGCTCGAGGAGGAGAAGAAGCGCGCCGACGACGAGCGCAAGGCGGCGCTGGAACGCGCGCGGCGCGCCGAGTCGGAGCTCAAGGCGCTCGAGGAGCGCCGCCTCAAGGAGGAATCGGAGCGCAAGGCCGCCGAAGAGCGTGCCAAGCGCGCCGAGCGCGAGCGCATGTCGCTCGAGGAGCGCCGCCGCGCCGAGGAAGCGGAACGCAAGGCCGCCGAACAGGAGCGGCGGGAGGCCGAACAGCGTGCCAAGCGCGCCGAGGCCGAGCGCAAGGCGCTCGAGGAGCGCACGCGCAAGCAGGAGGCCGAGCGCAAGGCCGCCGAGGAGGAGCGGCGGAAGGCCGAGGAGCGCCGCATCGCCGAGCAGAAGCAGAAGGAGGCCGAGCGCGCCGCCGCGGAAGAGCGGCGGAAGGCCGCCGACGAGAAGACGCGCGCCGACACCGAGCGCGCGGCCGAGGAGGGCCGCAGATCCGACGACCGCGCCGCGGCCGAGCGCAAGGCCGAGGCCCTGCGCCTCTCGCGCATCCGCGCCGAGCGGCCGGAGAGCTGGTACCGCCAGGCGGCCGAGGCGGCGAAGGCCGCCGGCGCCATCTGGTCGTTCTCCGAGACCCACGATCGCGTCGCCGAAGAGCGCCTGCTGCGCACGCAGACCATCTTCGGCGGCGCCGACCGCGACGGCGCCGGCGGCGCCGAGCGCGTCGCGGTCGAGGTCACGTTCGAATGCACGATCATGGGCCGCGAGCGCCGCCTGCGCGCCCTGGCGCGCGGCTTCGACCGCAAGTCGGGCGCCGGCGTCGCCTTCCGTACCGAGAGCGAGGGTGCCTTCGGCGTGCGCACGCGCTTCCGCCTCGACGACCAGCCGGCGCAGGACGGCCTCCTGTTCCGCGAGCGCCAGGACGACACGGCGAGCATCCTCGAGCTCCCGATGACCTCGGCCGACCTCGGCCGGAACGCGCCGCGCGCCGGCATCTGGCTGCGCCACTACGCGGCCGCGGTCGAGTTCAACCTCGTCGCCGGCACGGTGGCGGCCACGATCACGCCCTACGCCGAGAACCTGCTCCGCGTGCTCGGGGCCTGCGCCGAGTGATCGGAACGCGTTCGGACCCCACCGGGTAAGATCCTTGTCGTCCCCGCGAAAGCGGGGACCCAGGCCCGACGCCGAGCATGGTGTCGAAAAGCTCGTGCGGCGGGAACGCCGCATGGGTTCCCGCTTCCGCGGGAACGACAAGGTTGGTGCAGCAAGAAGGTCACGGCAACAGGGCGAAACCCGACACTGTCGCGTTGAAGGCCCGGCCAACGTCCTCGGAGTGGCCTATCCAAGGAGTACGCGATGACGCTCGCAGAACAGATCGCATTGGTCGCCGGCGCCACGCGCGGCGCGGGCCGCGGCATCGCGGTGGAGCTCGGCGCGGCGGGAGCCACGGTCTACGTGACGGGCCGCACGACGCGCCGGCAGCGCTCCGAGTACGACCGGCCCGAGACGATCGAGGAGACGGCCGAGCTGGTCACGGCCGCCGGCGGGGACGGCATCGCTGCCCAGGTCGACCATCTTGTTCCCGAGCAGGTGCGCGCGCTCGTGGAGCGCATCCGCGCCGAGCAGGGCCGGCTCGACATCCTCGTCAACGACATCTGGGGCGGCGAGAAGCTGATGGAATGGAACAAGCCGGTCTGGGAGCACGATCTTGGGAAGGGCCTGCGCATGCTGCGGCTCGGGATCGAGACGCACCTCGTCACCGCGCACTACGCGCTGGCGCTGCTGAGCGAGAAACCTGGAGGGCTGCTGATCGAGGTGACCGACGGCACCGCCGACTACAACGCCGGGAATTACCGGCTCTCGCCGTTCTACGACCTCTGCAAGGTGGCGGTGACGCGCATGGCCTGGGCGCACGCCAGGGACCTGGCGAAGCGCGGCTGCACGGCGGTGGCGATCACGCCGGGCTGGCTGCGCTCGGAGATGATGCTCGAGGCCTATCGCGTCAGCGAGGAGAACTGGCGCGACGCGCTCAAGATCCAGCCGCATTTCGCGATCTCGGAGACGCCGCGCTATGTCGGGCGCGCGGTGGCGGCGCTCGCCGCCGATCGCGACCGCCATCGCTGGAACGGCCAGTCGCTGTCGAGCGGCGGCCTCGCCAAGGTCTATGGCTTCACCGATCTCGACGGCTCGCGCCCCGACGCCTGGCGCTACATGGTGGAAGTGCAGGACGCCGGGAAGCCCGCGGATGTCACCGGCTACCGCTGAGCGGCGCAATCCCCCGCCCCGCTTGCGGGGCGGGCCGGGGTGGGGCCAGTCCGGCCGAACCCGAGT
>SBBV01000183.1 GCA_005240015.1 Candidatus Odyssella thessalonicensis
CAATTGCCCGAGCGCGCGCCCTCGTTCTTCTTCATCGACATCCTGCCGCACCAGGTCGGCGATTTCGATGCGGCGGTGAAATCGGTTCCGGGTGCGACCGGACTCGAGCGCACGCCGATGCTGCGCGGGCGCATCGCGCGCATCAACAACGTGCCGGTCGGCGAGGCTTCGGTGGCGCCCAACGCACGCTGGGCGCTCGACAACGAGCGCGGACTCACCTTCGCCGCGACGCCGCCCGGCGGCACCGAGATCGTTGCCGGCAAATGGTGGCCGGCCGACTACAAGGGCGCGCCGCTGATCTCGTTCGATGCGAACTTGGCCGAGGGCATGGGGTTGAAGGTCGGCGACACGCTCGCGTTCAACGTCCTGGGGCGCGAGGTGGCGGCCACGATCGCCAATCTGCGCAAGATCCATTGGCGCTCGCTCGGCATCAACTTCACGGTGATCTTCGCACCCGGCACGCTCGAGGGTGCGCCGCACAGCCACATCGCGAGCGTGCACGTGCCGGCCAGCGCCGAGACCGCGCTGCTCACCGCCGTCACCGACAAGCTCCCCAACGTCTCGGCCATCCGCGTGCGCGACGCGCTCGACCAGGCGGCCGGCGTGTTCGAGCAGGTGGGCTTCGCGGTGCGCGCCACGGCGATGGTGACGCTCGCGGCGGGCTTGCTCGTGCTCGCCGGCGCGGTCGCCGCCGGCCACCGCCGCCGCGTCTACGACGCCGTCGTCTTCAAGGTGCTCGGCGCCACGCGCCGGCGCATCATGGGCGCGTTCCTGATCGAATACGGGCTCATCGGCCTCGCGACTGCCGTGTTCGCCGCGATTTTGGGCGCGATCCTCGCATGGGCGATCGTGACGCAAGTGATGAACGCGCCGTTCGCGCTTCTGCCGCAGACGGCAGCCGGCACCGCGCTCATCGCCGCTGCGATCGCGCTCGCCTTCGGCTTCTTCGGCATCTGGCGCGCCATGGGCCAGAAAGCCGCGCCCCTGCTCCGGAACGAGTGAACGCTTCCCGCGCGGAAACCGCGGTGGGGGCCGCCGTTGCTACGCCACTCTCATCACCGCCATCATGCCGCCGGCCTGGTGCTCGAGCACGTGGCAGTGGAACATCCAGTCGCCGGGATTGTCGGCGACGAACGCGATGTCGACGCGCTCGCGCGGGTTCATCAGCACGGTGTCGCGCCATTCGGTGCGCGCGGTCTTCGCGCCGTCGCGCGCGATCACCTGGAACGTATGGCCGTGGAGATGGATCGGATGATGCCAGGCGGTGTCGTTCTCCATCGCGAGGATGTAGCTGCGCCCCTGCTTCAAGGTCAGCATCGGCGCGTGGTCGTGCTCGGCGAGGACGCGGCCGTTCACCGCCCAGGCCATGCGGTGCTGCATGAAGATCTCGCGCATCGAGCGCTTCCTGCCCTGGAACTCGGCCTCGCTGAGCCGGCCCATCATGCCGCCGCCAAAGACGATGTCGTGCCGCTCCGCTTCGGCCAGCTTGGGCTCCGGCAGCGCGGGAGCGCCAAGCGCGAAAGGCGTCTCGGGCGGCTTCGCGCGCAGCGGCTCGGCGCCGTAGACGACGTCGAGCAGGCGATAGGCCTGGCGCGGGTAGAAATCGTCCGTGATCGTCACGCGCTCGCCGGGCTTGCCGCCGCAATCGAGGATGAGATCGGCGCGCATGCCGGGGCCGAGCACCACGCGGTTCCCCTCGAGGGCATGCGGCGCGATCGCGTGCCCGTCGGTGGCGATGAGCTGCGGCGCCAATGCCCCGAAGCGCAGGCCGAAGATGCGCGCATTGGCGACGTTCAAAAGGCGGAGGCGGATGCGCTCGCCGGCGCGCACCGCGAACTCCTCGGCGATCTTGCCGTTGACGGTCACCGTGTTGCCGAGCCGGCCGGCGTGGCTCATGTCGAAGATGCTGCCGAAATCGCCGGCGATCTTCGCTTCGGAGGTGAGGCGCCAATCGTCGAGCACCCAGAGCACGTCGCGATCGACGACGGGCGGGTGGTCCTCCTCGACGATGAGCGCGCCATAGAGCCCGCGCTCCACCTGCTCGTAGCTCTTCCAGTGCGGGTGATACCAGAAGGTGCCCGAGTCCTTCGCCTCGAATTCATAGACGAAGCTTTCGCCGCGCCCGACGGGCTTCTGCGTGAGGCCGGGCACGCCGTCCATCGCGTTGGGCAGGCGGATGCCGTGCCAATGCAGCGAGGTCGTATCGGCGGCGTGGTTCTCGAGCGTCACCTTGAGCTTCGTGCCGCGGCGCACGCGCAAGAGCGGCCCCGGCACCGTACCGTTATAGGCCCACACCTCGGTCTCGGGATGATTCCCGCCTACGATCGCGAGGCGCGCCGGTGCCGCGACGAGGCGCTGATCGGAGGCGGCGGCGACGCGCGCGCCGAATGGAAGCAGCGCGCCCGCTGCGGCGGCGCCGGCCAGCAGCTGGCGGCGGCTCGGCGCAGATACGGAAGCTTTGGTCATGGCGCCATCGTACACCCGCGGTCTCGTCGCTGCAGCAATCCGCGCTCGCGCCGCGCCGTGGACGATGTCGCACGCCTGACGGCGGCGGCATCGTGCGCATCGAAGAACGCGCGGTTTTGACGCGAGGGCGCGCCAAAAGGTTAAGTTGCGCTTGCGCCGGCGCTGATCCGGAGGCCCGTCTTTCGCGCCATTTCAAAGACTTGCCTTGGGGCGGTTGCGGCGCCGCTAGCCTTGATTTTGGCGGAATCGCCCCCAAAATAGCCGGCACGGTTCAAACCGAAACCGGGAAAACAGAGGGTTTCACCTATGGAATACCGCAATCAGCAGGGCGGCATCGTCGTCGGGCGCGACCGTGCAACGGTTCGCGTCGACGAAGGCCTCCGGCAGTACATGCTCAAGGTCTACAATTGGATGGCCTTGGGCTTGGCGCTCACGGGCGCGGTCGCCTTCGCTGTCATCAGCGTGGACGGGCTGCGCGAACTCTTCTTCACCGTCGGCCGCACCGCCGCCGGCTATGTCGGCGTGCAGATGACGATCCTCGGCTGGATCGCGCTGTTCGCACCGCTCGCACTCGTCTTCTTCTTCTCCTTCCGCCTCCACGCCATGTCGGCGGCGACGGCGCAGGGCGTCTTCTGGTTCTACGCAGGGCTGATGGGCCTGTCGCTCGCGCCCGTCGTGTTCGTCTTCACGGCGCAGAGCGTGGCGAAGGTGTTCTTCATCACCGCGGCGATGTTCGGCGCTATGAGCCTTTGGGGCTACACGACCAAGCGCAATCTCACGGGCTTCGGGCACTTCCTGATCATGGGTGCCATCGGCCTCTTGATCGCGATGGTGGTGAACATCTTCCTGAAGAGCACGGCGCTCGGCTTCGCAATCTCGATCCTGGGCGTGCTGATCTTCACGGGTCTCACCGCCTACGACACGCAGAAGATCAAGGAGATGTACGACGTTTCCGATGACGGCGAGACGATGACGAAGAAGGGCATCTTGGGTGCCTTGAACCTCTATCTCGACTTCATCAACATCTTCGTGTTCCTGCTGCAGCTGATCGGCGACCGCAAGTAAGCGCGGAACGCGAGACAGCAACGAAACAGCGCCCGGAGCGGCAACGCTCCGGGCGGTTTCGTTTCGGGCGAAGCGGATGGGCGGCGCGCGGGATAGAGACGTGCCGGCGGTAGTCTCACACCCTTCGGAACAGCGCCACCGCGAACCATTGCTGGTCGTCGCGCCAGCGCTCGGCGAGCGCAAAGCCGTGGCGCTCGACCGCGGCCGCCATGTCGCCGAAACGGAACTTCCTTGAGATCTCGGTGCGGATGGTTTCGCCGGCCTCGAAGCGGGTGGCGAAGCCGAGCTTCCGCAGGCGCACGAACTGCGCGCCGGCGCTCGCAAGATGCATCTCGATCTGCGAGGCCTCGGCGTTGAAGAACGCGCGGTGCTGGAAGCGGCCGAGATCGAAATCGCCATCGAAGCGGCGGTTCAGGTGCCGCAGCATGTTGAGGTTGAACGCGGCCGTCACCCCCTGCGCGTCGTTGTAAGCGGCCTCGATGACACCGGGCGTCTTCACGAGATCGAAGCCCAGGAGCAGCGCATCGCCCGGCTCGAGCGCGCGGGCGACGCCGGCGAAGAACGCTTCGCTCTCGGCCGGATCGAGATTCCCGATCGTGCTGCCGAGGAACATCATGAGCCGGCGCGGCGCCAGGCGCGGCGGCAGAGCGGCAAGGCCGGTCTCGTAGGTGGCGACAAGGGCGCTCACCACCAGACGTGGGAACGCCGCGACGAGTCCGGCCGCCGCTTCCTCGAGCGCCGCCTCGCTCACGTCGATCGGCACGTAGAGCAGCGGCGCCTTCAACGCCGCCTGCGCCATCAGCGCGTCGATCACGAGGCGCGTCTTGCGCGCGCTGCCTGCGCCGAGCTCGATCAGGTCCGCCGGCCCGACCAGCCCGCCGAGCCGCCGCGCGCAATCGGCGAGGATCAGCTGCTCGGTGCGCGTCAGGTAATATTCGGGCAGCGTCGTGATGCGGTCGAACAGGCGCGAGCCCTGCGCATCGTAGAAATACTTGGGCGGTAGCGTCTTGGGCCGCGCACCGAGGCCGCGCACGGCATCGGCCCCGTCGGGCTCGAGTGCGCCCACGTCGAGCGCACGGATGATGATCTGGGGCTGCTGCTGAAGCTGATGGTGGGGGAAATGGGCCCGTTGCACGTGGTCCATGCGGCACCTCTCTTTCCGACCCGCGCGGCGGAGGCGCCCACGCCAGCCGATGTCTAACTCATCGGTTCTTCGAGATCCCGCGCCGGGCGGAACCCCGCGAAGATTTGCCTGGTCTCCGGAACATACCAGTTACGGAAACTTCGGCGCAAAGCAAAAGATCGTGTCGCCCAGCTTCCGCCGCGCAGAACGCGGTGGCGCCCGTCGAACCATGCTTGGGAGTACCCCTCGTAGGGCCAGGGCCGGAATCCCGGATATGGCGCAAAAGTCGATGCAGTCCACTCCCACACGTTGCCGAACAGATCGTCCGCGCCGTCGGCGCTGCGTCCTCCGGGAAAGTGCCCGACCGGCGTCGTGCCGAGCTGCACGCCGCCGAGATTGCCGCACTCGGCGGAAACAACGAGGTTGCGCGCGGCGTGTTCCCACTCGAACTCGGTGGGGAGCCGCACGCCGGCCCAGCGGCAGAACGCTTCCGCTTCGTGGGCGCTCACGCCCGCGACCGGATGATCGGGCGCGCCCTTGCGCCAGTGCAGCGGGCGCGTGATCGCCTGCGCATCGCGCCACGCCCACCCTTCCCGCGACCACAACTCGGGGCGGCGATAGCCGCCGTTGGCCATGAACGCCGCGAACTGGCTTTGCGTCACCGGATGCCGTGCGAGCGCGAAGGATTGCAGTTCCACGGCGTGTGCGTCTCGCTCGTTGTCGGCGGCGTCGACGCCGTCATGGCCGATTGCGGCGAGCCCGCCGGGCACGGCGACGTAGTCGAGCGGCCGCGATGCGGGCGCGATTTCCGCCGCGTCCTCCCCGCGCGCCCCCAGCGCGAGCAGGAACGTCGCGGTCTCGGCGTGCTGCGCCTCGTGCTGCAGCACGAAGCGCCAGAGGGGCAGGTCGACCGCGGTCGCGGGGTCCGCGAGCCGCGCCAGGATCCCCTGGCGCACGCGCGCCACATAGTCGAGAACCGATGGCGCCTCCGGAATACCGACGCGATCGGCCTTGGCGAGCCCGTCCACCGCGAAGGCGCGGGCGAGCGCCGGCGTCGTCACCGCGCCGCCGCCGTCCAGCAGCCACAGCGCTTCGGTGTAGGCGATGTGGCCGAGGTGCCAGCCGAGCGGCGAGTACGCGGGATGGACCTGCGCCTTGAACAGCGCTGCCGGGACGCGCGCGAACAAGGCAAGCGTCGCTGCCCGGCAGGCGCGGAGATCCGCGGCCAGCGCGCGGCGGTCGGCGTCGTCGGCGCGCGCCGGTTCAGCGCTTCTTCCAGACCGAGCGTCCATAGGCATCTTCGAGCAGCATCGTGTTCTTGCCGATCACGCCGCGGTCGACGAAGCCGCGGCCGATCATCTGCACCTGCGTACCGTTGATGCGCAGCTCCACCTCATGCACCACGCCTTCGGGGGGACAACGCGACCACGCGATCCGCGTGCGCATGGTGCCGCGATAGTGCCCCGCGCCGACTTGCTCCTGGATCTCGAGTACGCCGGTGATGCGTGCGAGCCCGCAGCGGTGGCCGAGATTGGCGACGAGCGGCTCGAGCACCCAGTAGCCGTGCTCGGCGCGGCGGCCGGGCGGCGG
>SBBV01000321.1 GCA_005240015.1 Candidatus Odyssella thessalonicensis
CGACCTCGGCGACCTTCGCCGGCGCGATCTCGCCCTCGAACGGGCAGCCGAGCGCGCAGGAGACGGCCGCGCGGATGCGGACATTGTCCTTCCGCGCCGCCTCGACCACCGGCCGGAAGCGCTCGATGCTCTCGGCGATGCTGCAATTGATGTTGGCCTTGCTGAAGCTCTCGGAGGCGGCCGTGAAGATGCCGATCTCCTTGATGCCGGCGGCCTGCGCGCGCGCATAGCCCTGCATGTTTGGCACGAGCGCGCCGTAGGTGACGCCGGGCTTCCGGCGGATGCGGCGGATCACCTCGTCCGAGTCCGCCATCTGCGGCACCCATTTGGGCGAGACGAAAGACCCGGCCTCGATGTCGGTGAGGCCGGCGTCGGCCAGCCGCTCGATCAGCTCGACCTTCACCGCGGTGGGAACGACCTGCTTCTCGTTCTGAAGCCCGTCGCGGGCCCCCGCCTCGCCGATGCGGACGCGTTTCGGTAATGCCATCGGTGCATCTCCGAGGTTTAATATATAGCGTCCAGCTAAGGCAGATCGAGTTCTCGGCGGAAGGGTTATCCCCGTTCTCCGTCCCCCGCGATCAGCGGGGGAAGGTCGGGGTTCGACGCGAAGCGTCGGCGGGGTCTGGCCAAGTTCGCACGATGCTGGAGGCCGGCCGCGGTGCCGTGCGCTTCCTCCGACCTTGCGGCCAACTGTCATCACCTCCTCCGGCCGACGCGCAAGGGCGCGTCGTCCACCTCCCCCGCTATTCGCGGGGGAGGAAATCAGGTTTTCGCCTCGGTCGCTTCGAAGTGGATCAGCTCCACGCCCTCGTCGACCTGCTCGCCGACCTTGTAGTGGATCTTCTCCACCACGCCGTCGGCCGGCGCGCGGATCGTGTGCTCCATCTTCATCGCTTCCATGATCAGGACGGCCTGGCCGCGCTCGACCTTGGCGCCGGCCTCGACCTTCACCGCGATGATCTTGCCGGGCATCGGCGCGGTGAGGCTCTCGGTGCCGGCGTCGACGTCGGCCACGGCCGCCAGCGGATCGACGATCGCGAGCCGCCACGCCTTGCCGCCCTCGAAGAGGGTAAGCTCGCCGCCGAGGCGCACGGCCGCCGCATGGCACACGGTTTCGCCGATCCGCGCCGTGATCGTGCCGTCGGGCGCCATCGTGCCGGTGACCGCGACGCTGCCGCCCGGCAGATCGAAGATGTAGCCGCCCTTCCTGTAATGCACGGTGACTGCGAACTCGCGCGCGCCCTCGGCGAAGCGGAAATGGCTCCACGAATCGTCGTTGAGGCGCCAGCCGTCGCTTCGGTGCCAGGGCGAGAATGGATCGCCCGAGGCGGCGGCGCGCACGGCAGTCTCGGCGGCGCTGGTGAGCACCGCATGCAGCGCCGCCATGGCGATGACGCGGTCCGGCACTTTCTCGCCCGCGCGCAGCAGAGCCGCGCGATGCTCGCCGATGAAGCCGGTATGGACATCGCCCTTGGCGAAAGCCGGGTGTGCCACGACCGCGTGGAGGAAATCGCGGTTGGTGGCGAGGCCGGCGACGCGCGTCTCCTCGAGCATGCGCGCCATCCGGCGGAGTGCCGCGCCGCGATCCTCGCCCCAGGCGATGAGCTTGGCGATCATCGGGTCGTAGTGGATCGAGACCGCATCGCCCTGACGGACGCCGGTGTCGACGCGCACCGGGCCAGCCGCGTCGCCCGCGGGCAGCGCGAGATGGGCAAGCCGGCCGATCGCCGGCAGGAAGTCCTTGGCCGGATCCTCGGCATAGAGCCGCGCCTCGATCGCGTGGCCGCGGATGCGCAGCTGATCCTGCTTCAGCGGGAGCGGCTCGCCGGCCGCCACGCGCAACTGCCATTCGACCAAATCAAGGCCGGTCACGAGCTCGGTGACGGGGTGCTCGACCTGGAGGCGCGTGTTCATCTCCATGAAGAAGAACGCGCCGCCGCCATAGATGAACTCGACCGTGCCGGCGCCGGTGTAGCCGATGGCCTTGGCGGCAGCGACGGCGGCCTCGCCCATGGCCTTGCGCGTGGCATCCGACAATCCGGGCGCCGGCGCTTCCTCGAGCACCTTCTGGTGGCGCCGCTGCACCGAGCAGTCGCGCTCGAACAGATAGACGGCGTTGCCCTTGGTGTCGGCGAAGACCTGGATTTCGACATGGCGCGGGCGTTCGATGTATTTCTCGACCAGCACCGCGTCGTCGTTGAATGCGCTCGCCGCCTCGCGCTTGGCGCCGGCGAGGGCCTCGGCGAACTCGGCGTGCTTGTCGACGCGGCGCATGCCCTTGCCGCCGCCGCCCGCCACCGCCTTGATCAGAACCGGATAGCCGATGCGCTCGGCCTTCTTGGCGAGGAAATCGGGATCCTGGTTCTCGCCGTGATAGCCGGGCACGATGGGAACCCTGGCCTCGTCCATCAGCGCCTTGGCTGCACTCTTCGAGCCCATCGCGCGAATCGCGGGCGCCGGCGGGCCGATGAAGACGATGCCGGCCTTGGCACAGGCCTCGGCGAAGGCCGCGTTCTCCGCCAGAAAGCCGTAGCCGGGATGGATCGCCTCGGCGCC
>SBBV01000391.1 GCA_005240015.1 Candidatus Odyssella thessalonicensis
CGTCAGGAGAAGGCCAAGCCCGAGGCGGCGCCGCGCACCGCGGCGCTGACCGAGCCCGAGAAGGGCAAGGTGCGCTCCTTCGCCGCCGCGCGCGGCAAGCTCGTGCTGCCCGCCGCCGGCACGGTCACGCCGCGCTTCGGCACCGACGAGCAGCTGGGCGAGTTCAGCAAGGGTCTCCTGATCGCCGCACGCCCCGGCGCCCAGGCCGTGGCGCCCTATGACGGCCAGGTCGTGTTCGCGGGACCGTTTCGCGGTTATGGGCGTATATTGATCATCGAACACCGCGACGGGTATCATAGCCTGATCGTCGGGCTCGCCCGTATCAGTGCGAGCGTCAAGCAATGGGTGCTGGCCGGAGAACCGGTCGGCATCGTCGGCGAGCACGACTCCCAGGGCGCGCAGCTTTACGTCGAAATTCGCCTGAACGGCCGGCCGATCGACCCGGCCAAGTGGTTTCTCCCCCGTCAATCCTAGGGTACTCGCATGAAGCGTTTCGCAGTCTTCGCCTCCGTCGCAGCCACCGCGCTGCTCCTCTCCGGACCCGCGGCGACCGAAAAGTCGACCGACACCTACAAGCAGCTCGAACTGTTCGGCGCCGTCTTCGAGCGCGTGCGCTCGAGCTACGTCGACAAGGTCACCGACAAGAAGCTGATCGAGTCGGCGATCAACGGCATGCTGCAGTCGCTCGACCCGCACTCGTCCTACATGGACGCCGACGCGTTCAAGGAGATGACGATCCAGACCAAGGGCGAGTTCGGCGGCCTCGGCATGGAAGTGACGCTCGACAAGGGCGTGGTCAAAGTGGTGGCGCCGATCGACGACACGCCCGCCGCGAAGGCCGGCATCCAGGCCGGCGATCTCATCACCCACATCGACGGCAAGTCGGTGGTGGGCTGGAGCTTGAAGGAAGCGGTCGACAAGCTGCGCGGCCCCGTCGACACCAAGGTGACGATCAAGGTGAAGCGCGGCGAGAAGGATCCCTTCGACGTCACGCTGACCCGCGCCGTCATCACCGTGAAGTCGGTCCGCCACCGCATCGAGGGCAATATCGGCGTCATCCGCATCACCAGCTTCACCGAGCAGACCGACGCCGGCGTGCGCGAGGCGCTCGCCCAGTTCAAGCAGAAGCTCGGCGACAAGTGGCAGGGCGTGGTGCTCGATCTGCGCAACAACCCGGGCGGCCTGCTCGACCAGGCGATCGCAGTGTCGGACGAGTTCCTCGACACCGGCGAGATCGTCTCGACGCGCGGCAAGGAAGGCAAGGTGACGAGCCGCTTCAACGCCAAGAAGGGCGACGGCGCCGAGGGCAAGCCGATCATCGTGCTGATCAACGGCGGCTCGGCCTCGGCCTCGGAGATCGTGGCCGGCGCGCTGCAGGACCATCGCCGCGCCATCGTCATGGGCACGCAGAGCTTCGGCAAAGGCTCGGTGCAGACGATCGTCCCGCTCGGCAGCCAGGGCGCCATGCGGCTCACCACGGCCCGCTACTACACGCCGTCGGGCCGCTCGATCCAGGCCGTGGGCGTCACGCCCGACATCACGGTCGAGCAGGGCAAGTTCGAGGCCGCCGGCAGCGGAGAGCCGTCGCGCCGCGAGCGTGACTTGAAGGGCGCGCTCGATGCGCCCAAGGACGGCGAGAAGAAGGACGAGAAGAAGGACGAGAAGCCGGAGGCCAAGCCTGACGAGAAGCAGCCGGACGACAAGAAGGTCGAGAAGAAGGACGAGAAGCCCGCCGACTACCAGATGGAGCGCGCGATCGACATGCTGAAGGCGATCTCGCTCTACGAGATGAGGAAGGCACAGCGCTAGACGCGCAAACGGCGCGGCGCCCCCCGGGGCGACGCCGCGCCGCCTTATTCGGGGGAGGATGCCATGGGATATTTCGCCCGCTTGTTCCTGCCGCTGTTCGTGGTGATCGCGGCGACCGGCGTGTGGCTGATCGCCGATTACGAGCAGGACACGGTGTTCGCCATCGCCGACCCGGACGATGCGCCGGGCGCGTTGGCACCCGGCGCCGGGCCGCTGCCGGGAACACCGCCTGCCGCCACGCCCGCGGCGGCCGAGCGCCCGGCGCGCGAGCGCTTCGCGCGGGCGTTCGACCACAAGGATGCGCGCGGCCGCGTCGCGGTGATCATCACCGGCCTCGGGCTGACGCGCGATGCGAGCTTCCGCGCGATCGAGGACCTCGCGCCCGAGGTGACGCTGGCGTTCTCGCCCTATGCCGACAATCTGGCGCCGCTGGTCCAACGCGCGCGCGAGCGCGGCCACGAGATCCTGCTCGCGGTGCCGATGGAGCCCGCCGACGTGAAGCATCGCGACGCGGGACCTGCGGCGCTGATCGTGAGCCATCCCGAAGCCGCCACGCGCCAGCGCTTCAACTGGCTGCTCGGCCGCATCCACAGCAATGTCGGCATCGTGGGCGATCTCGGCGACCGCTTCGCGCGCGACGCCGTGGCGATGAAGCCGCTGTTCGAGGAGCTCGCGGCCAAGGGCATGCTCTACGTCGCCAATCCGATGGAAGCCGCCGAGCCGGCGACGCCGGCCAACGGCGTGCCGATGGCGGCGGTGCGCGTCTGGCTCGACCGCGAGCTTTCCGCCGGCGCCATCGAGCGCGAGTTCGCCGAGGCCGAGGCGCACGCCAAGCGCGCCGGCAGCGTCGTCGTGATCGCGCGGCCCTATCCGGCGACGCTCGCGCGC
>SBBV01000423.1 GCA_005240015.1 Candidatus Odyssella thessalonicensis
ATAGAGGACCGCGCGCTGTCGAGCCGCTATGATCATCGCCGCCCTGCACCGTTGCGGCCGCGCGGCAGCGTCACAAGCAGATTGCCACCGTCATCGACGCGGGCCGATGCCCCGATGCCAATCACGACCGTCGATTCCCTCTCTTCGACGACGGCCGGCCCGGTAAAGCGGCCGGTGAGCGCGTAGCGATCGTAGACGGGACATCGCACGAAGCGCTTGCGCTCGGGCATGTAGACGGGCCGTGCCCCCTTGAGTGCGCGCGTGCCGCCATTCGCGCGCGGCGCCGCGATGACGAGCGACGGCCGTGGCCCGGCGACCAGGGAGCGCAGCGTCACGATTTCGAGCGGCACGCCGGGATTCGTGCGGTGGTAGCGCTTGCGGTATTCAGCGAGGAAGGCGCGCTCGACGCGCGATAGGAAGTCGGCCGGCGATTTTGCCTCGGGCGCCGGTATGTAGAGCACGAAGGCTTGGCCCCTATACCGAAGGCCGAGCTCGCGGCGGGTCGTGATTTCCTTCGCGGCAACGCCGGCCGAGTGCAGCTGCGCTCGGCCCTCTCGCTCCATCTCGATGAAGAGCTTGCGGATACGTCCGACGCGGCCGGCGCTCAGCGGCGTCTCGTAGCTGCGCACGAACTCGAAGGAAGGCTGCGCGATCAGAAATCCCACCGACGACATGATGCCGGCGTGGGCGGGATAGAGCACCTGCGGCACGCCCAGGACCTGCGCGATGCGATAGGCGTGAATAGGTCCGGCCCCGCCGAACGCCACGAGCGTGTAGAGCCTTGGGTCCTTGCCGCGCTCCATGCAGTGGATCTTCGCGGCACGCGCCATGTTGTTGTTGACGACGTCGTGGATACCCCACGCCGCGCGGGTGGAATCGAGCCTCAGCGGCTTGGCGATTCCATGGGCGATGGCGCTTTCGGCGCGCGCCTTGTCGAGCGGCATCGATCCGCCGAGAAAGAACGCCGGATCCAGATAGCCGAGACAAAGGTCTGCGTCGGTCACGGTCGGCTTGTCGCCGCCGAAGCCGTAGCAGGCGGGACCAGGCGCCGCGCCGGCGCTCTCGGGGCCCACCTTGAGCAGCCCGGCGCGGTCGATATGCGCGATGCTGCCGCCGCCGGCGCCGATCTCGATCATCTCGATCGCGGGCACCTTCAGCGGCAAGCCGCTGCCCTTGGCGAAGCGTGCGATGCGCGCCGCCTCGAACTCGGTCGCATGCTCGGGCTCGAAATCGTCGATGATGCAGATCTTGGCGGTCGTGCCGCCCATGTCGAAACCGATTACGCGGTCGAGCCCGGCGCGGCGGCCGAAGTGCGCCGCGGCGATGGCGCCGCCGGCCGGCCCCGACTCGATGAGACGCACCGGAAAGCGCGCGGCTGTCTCACAGCTCATCGTGCCGCCGTCCGACGCGATGATCATCGGTGGGCGCGAAACGCCGATCTGGGCGAGGGCGCGGCTCAAGCGTTCGAGGTAGCCACGCACGACCGGCTGCAGATAGACATTGGCAACCGTGGTCGTGACCCGATCATATTCGCCGATCGCCGGCACGACGTCCGACGAGAGCGACACCGCCAATCCCGGCGCCGCTTCAGCGAGGATTCTGCCGACCTCCTGCTCGTGCGCGGGATTGGCGTAGGCGTGAAAGAAACATACCGCGACGCTCTCGATTCCGTCGGCTGCAAGCTTTCGGGCGAGCCTGCGCACGTCTTCCCGCGCCAGCGGCTTCACCACGCGGCCTTCGCAGTCGATGCGCTCTTCGACCTCGAATACGCGCGCGCGCGGCACCAGCGGCTCGGGCAGCTCGATGTCGAGATCGAAAATGTCGTAGCGCGTGCCGCGCGCGGTTTCGAGAACATCGCGGAAGCCCTGCGTCACGACAAGCGCCGTACGCGCGCCGCGCCGCTGGATCAGCGCGTTGGTCGCCAAGGTCGTGCCGTGCACCACGGCTTGCACGGCGCCGACAGCGACGCCGTTGCCGGCCAAAGTGTTCTTGACGCACGCGATGACGCCGCGCGCGAAATCCTCGTAGTCGGTGAGCGACTTGCCGGCGACGATGCGCTTCGATGCGCGATCGAGCAGCGCGATATCGGTGAACGTTCCCCCGATATCGACGCCGAGCGCGAAAGATGTGGCGCTAGTCGGCCGCATGCTCGCGCCGATGGTGGGCGCCGGCGCCGTAGTCGCGCGCCGCCGACTCGGGTGTGACGATGCCGTTCGCGACGTCCCGGGCGAGCGCGGCCGCATCGCGCTCGGCCGGCGGATACATGCCGCCGGAGCCGGGAGTGAGGATCCGCACGACATCGCCGCGGCGCAGCGCCACCGGTTGCTTGTCGGGGATGGGTCGTCCGTTGAGGAGGTGGCTGCCGCCGGCGCCGTCGCCGCCGCCGCGCAGCCCTTTGGGCGGCGCGTCGAGCTTGCCGTGCTCGGCCTGCACGATCAGCGGGTCGTCGGCGCACGACTCGAACTCGAAATCGGTACCGCAGCCGCCACGAAATTTTCCGGCGCCGCCCGAGTCCGGGCGGAGATGCTTGTGCCGAACGAGTATGGGCACGACCGATTCGAGGACTTCGATCGGGATCGCGCCGGCATTGCCTGGGAAGCTGGTGCAGTGAAGGC
>SBBV01000370.1 GCA_005240015.1 Candidatus Odyssella thessalonicensis
CGCTGCCGTCCGGCGCCTTCTCGCCACGAGATACGGCGACGCCCTGCTGGCGGATGATCACGACCACGGGAGCGCCGGCGGCGAAGCCGGGTGCCGCAACCGACCCCAACGGCGTCTCGACCGCGCCGCTGCCGTTGACGACGCCGCGGAACTTGTTCACCTCGCCCAGGAACTCGGCCACGAACGGCGTCTCCGGCCGCCCATACACGGCATCGGGGGTCCCGGTCTGGAGGATGCGGCCGGCGCGCATCACGGCGACGCGGTCGCCCAGCAGCATCGCCTCCTCCGGGTCGTGCGTGACCACGACCGAGGCGGCGCCGCTGTCCTTGAGCACGCGCCACGTATCCTCGAGCAGGCGCCGGCGCAACCGCGCATCGATGCCCGAGAACGGCTCATCGAGCAGGAAGAGCCGCGGCGCCGGCGCCATCGCGCGCGCGAGCGCCACGCGCTGCTGCTGGCCGCCCGAGAGCGTGTGCGGGAAGGCGCCCGCCAACTCCGCCATGCCGACGCGCGCCAGCGCCGCCAGCGCCCGCGGCCGCCGTTCGGCCGGCGCGAGCTTGTGCAAGCCGAACGCCGCGTTGTCGAGCACCGAGAGGTGCGGGAACAGCGCGAAATCCTGGAACAGGAAACCGACATTGCGCGCTTCGGGCGGAAGCTCGGGCTTGCCCGCTTGCGCCACGACCTGCCCCTCGATCGCGACGCGGCCCGATTGCAGCGGCTCGAGCCCGGCCGCCACGCGCAGCAAGGTCGACTTGCCGCAGCCCGACGGCCCGACGAGGCAGAGGATCTCGCCCTTGGCGACGGTGAGCGACACGTCGTCGAGCGCCTGCGTCGGCCCGAAGCGATGGCTCACCCCCTCGATGACGAGCGCGGTCATGGACCTAAGACAGGTTCACAGGGAGCCGGGGGAAAAAGACTCACCACCAAGGCACCAAGACACAAAGGCACCAAGCCGATTCTTTGCGCGCCTTTGGCGCGCATTCTATTTTCCTCGGTGTCTTCGTGTCTTCGTGCCTTGGTGGTGATTTTCACTTCATTCTCCCCGGCTCCTGCTCACTTTCACTTCGCGTCACGTGGGCCGCATCGCGGGCGCGGGGGCGCCGGCGGTGCCGGCGGAGACGGCGACGGCGGGCTCGGCCACCATGCCCGGCCGCGCCTTCGCGATCGCGCGCGAAAGCAGGATCACCGGCACGATGCCGACGGCGACGATGGCGAGCGCCGCCGGCGCCGCGAGCTTCAGCTGCTCGTCGCTGGCGAATTCGTAGGTGCGGATCGCGAGCGTGTCGAAGTTGAACGGGCGCAGCATCAGCGTCGCGGGCAATTCCTTCATCACGTCGACGAACACGAGCAGCGCCGCGGTGAGCAGGCTCCCTTTCAGCATCGGCGCATGGATGCGGCGGAACACGCCGCCGGGCCCGTAGCCGAGCATGCGCCCGGCATCGTCCATGTGCGGAGTGACGCGCGTGAAGCCGGATTCGACGGCGCCGAGCGCGATCGGCAGGAAGCGCACCGCATAGGCGAAGTAGAGCGCGAACAGGCCGCCCGAAAGCCAGAGCGCCGTGCCGCCCGAGAGCGAGTTCACGAAACGGTCGAAGCCGCCCAGCACGAGGGCCACGCCGACCGCGATCACTGCGCCGGGCACAGCGTAGCCGAGGCCGACGACGCCGGCCGCACCCTTCAGCACGCGGCTCTGCCGGCCGCGGCGCAGCGCATAGGCGATCGCACCGCCGAGGATCACGCAAAGCACCGCCGCGCCGCTCGCGAGCACGAAGCTGTTGAGCGCGAGGCGCCAGAAGCGCTGATCGACCGCGGCGCTCCACTGATCGATGGTCCACACGCCGAGCGCCGCCGCCGGCAACAGGAATCCGAGAAACACCGGGATGAAGCAGAAGGCCGCCGCGCCGATCCCGCGCCAGCCTTTGAGCTCATACGCCGGCAGCGGGCGGTAGCGGCGCGAGAGATGCATGAAGGCGGCGCGGCCGCGCGAGGCGCGCTCGATCCAGACGAGAGCCGCCACGAACAGGATCAGCAGCAGTGCCAGCTGCGCGGCGCCCGTGGCATCGCCGCGCGCAAGCCAGACGCGGTAGATGGCCGTGACGAACGTATCGACGCCGAAATGCTGCACGGCGCCGAAATCGTTGAGCGCTTCCATCAGGGCCAGCGCCGCGCCGACCGCGATCGAGGGCCGCGCCAGCGGCAGCGCCACGCGCCGCGCGCTGCCCCAGGGCGTCAAGCCCAGCGTCCGGCTGACTTCGAGCACGCACACCGACTGCTCCAGAAACGCCGCGCGCGCCAGCATGTAGACGTAGGGATAGAGCACCAGGATGAGAACGAGGATGGCACCCCAGAGCGAGCGGATGTTCGGATACCACGAGACCGCGCCGCTCGCGCCGAGCCATTCGCGCAGCGCCGCGTGCACGGGACCCGCCGCATCGAACAATCCGGCATAGGCGTAGGCGACGACATAGGCGGGCACCGCGAGTGGCAGCAGCAGCGCCCATTCGAACACACGCCGCCCGGGGAAGCGGCAGAGGCTCACGAGCCACGCCGCGCCCACACCGCCCGCGATCGTGCCCGCGCCCACGCCGAGCACGATCCAGAGCGTGTTGGCGACGTAGCGCGGCAGCACAGTCTCGGCGAGATGGCCCCAGAACCCGCCTTCGGCGGCGAACGCGCGCCACACGACGGCGGCCAGCGGCAGCGCCGCTGCGACGGCAAGCGCGAAGCCAAACACGGCCCAGCCGCGGTCGGGATTATTGCGATGAGCGCGCATTCAGTGAGCCGCGCACGAATTCCCTCCCCCGCGAATTGCGGGGGAGGTGAGCCGCGCGCATTTCGCGCGCGGGCCGGAGGGGGTGACGACGCGTTCGCTCGATCGTCGAGGACGGCCGCCAGCGCCGCGCGCTTCCGCATCCGCGCGGCCAATGGTCCTCGCCCCCTCCGTCCCGCGCGAAGACGCGCGGGCTACCTCCCCCGCCGTTCGCGGGGCAGGGAAAGTGAGGGTGCGGCGCGCGCGATGCGCGAGTGGGCGCCGATCTGGCGTGCGGAGGGTCACCCGATGCTTCCGAGCTTCCGCTGAACTCAGCCTTTCAGCGTATTGATACTTATTCTCATTTGCAACGCCATCGGATCACCCCGCGCGATGCTTACGGCATCGGGGCGCCCGCGCGGAAGCGATTGCAGCGCTGAGACGGGCATGCACGGACGAACACGCACCGCCACCGACAAACACGGAGAAGCGGCGCCGACACATGAAGCACCGGCATCCAATCGCTGACCGTCCGTGATTGTCCGCGTTAGTCCGTGTCCGTCCGTGATTGCGCTGCGCGAGGGGCTCGGATCAGCGCGCCCCGCGGCGCGGGCCTTTCGAGGCCTCTTCGTCCTCGAGGCCCTCGAGCTCTTCGATCTCGCCGCCGTCGCTTTCCGCGGCCGCCTCCTCGGCGCCAGGCTCGCCACCGCTGCCGGGCTGCAGCACGTGCACGCGCGGGCGCGTGTCGAGCAGGCCCGAGGCCTTCAACTCGTCGAGGCCGGGCAGGTCTTCGAGCTTCTCCAGGCCGAAGTGGTCGAGGAATTCCTGCGTCGTGACCCAGGTCACCGGGCGGCCGGGCGTGCGGCGGCGCTTGCCGGGCTTGATCCAGCCCGCCTCGAGCAGCACGTCGAGCGTGCCGCGCGAGAGCGCCACGCCGCGAATGTCTTCGATCTCGGCGCGCGTCACCGGCTGGTGATAGGCGATGATGCCGAGCGCCTCGAGCGCCGCGCGCGAGAGCTTCCTCGTCACCTTGCGCTCGAGCTGGAGGTGCGGCGCCAGTTCGGGCGCGGTGCGGAACCTCCACGACTGCCCGACTCTGACGAGGCGGATGCCGCGCTGCGCGTAGTCGGCGGCGAGCTCGGTGAGGATGCCGGCGACGTCGCTGCCCGCCGGCAGGCGCTCGGCGATCGACTTCTCGGCGATCGGCTCGGGCGACGCGAAGACCAGCGCTTCGACGATGCGTTTGGCGTGCGCCCGCGCCTCGCCCGCTTCCGCTTCGGCGGCCACCGCGGGCGGCGCCGCCGCCTCGCTCGGTTTGGGCTCGGCCATCGGCGCTTCGCTCACGAGCGCTCGTCCGCCCGCCGAACGAAGATCGGGCCGAACGGCCGCTCCTGGCGCATCGCCGCCTTCCCGCTCTTCACCAGCTCGAGCGTCGCGGCGAAGGTCGACGCCAGCGCCGATTTGCGGTTCAGGCCCGGCCGCAGGCCCTCGGGGAGATAGCTTGCCAGCGTCGTCCAATCCGGTGTCCTTCCGATCAGGGCTTGCAGGCGCCTCAGCGCGTCCTCGACCGAGAAGATGTCGGCGCGCTCGCGGATCGCGAGGACCTCGCCGCCGCGCCGGCGCTTCTGGTCGGCATAGCCCTTCAACAGCTCGAACAGCGTCACGTGATAGACCACGCGCGTCGCGACCGGCAATTCCTCGCTCACGCCGCGGACGAAGAAATCCACACCCTTTTGCGGCCGCGCCATCAGGCGCTTCACCACGTCGCGGATCGCCTCGAGCCGCCGCAGCTGGAAGGCCAGCGCCTCGGCCATCTCGGCGCCGGAGGGCTCGTCCTCGGTTTTCTCCTGCGGCAGCAGCAGCTTCGATTTGAGATAGGCCAGCCACGCCGCCATCACGAGGTAGTCGGCGGCGATATCGAGCTTCAAGGCCTGCGCCCGCTGGATGAAGGCGAGATACTGCTCGGCCAGCGCCAGGATCGAGATGCGGGTGATGTCGACCTTCTGCTCGCGGGCCAGCGCCAGCAGCACGTCGAGCGGCCCCTCGAAGCCGTCGAGCGCCAGCACGAACGCGTCCTGCTCGGCAACCGGCTGGCGCGGCTCGTCGGGAACGAACTCGGCTTCTTCGGGGATCACTGTCCGCCGTCTCCGAGGCCGACCAGGCTCGCGATCGCGCCGATGATGGCATTGACCACGGGCTGGATCAGCGCAGTGAAGAGGTTGATCTCGCTGCCGAGCTGATGGGTGACCAGCGGCACGATCAGCAGCACGCCGATCACGATCCACATGCCGTAGGGCTCGAGCCGCGCGAGCGGGAAGGCGAGCGAGCCGGGCAAGACGCCCACCGCGATGCGTCCGCCGTCGAGCGGCGGGATGGGAATCAGGTTGAACACGCCGATCAGCACATTGAAGTAAATCGACCAGCTAAGCGCAGCATCGCGAAAGGCTTCGAGTGCGAAGCCCTGCTCGTGAATTAGGTGGAGCGCAGCCCCTGGGGAAAGATACTTGCCTCCCGCAGCAAAAAGAAAGAGCCCGGAAACAAACGCGAGTGCGAGATTGATGCCTGGTCCAGCCGCGGCCACAAATACCATGTCGCGGCGCGGCGAATTCAATCGGCTCGGGTTGACTGGCACTGGCTTCGCCCACCCGAGGATCCAGCCGGTTGTGAAAAAGAGGAGGAGCGGCAGTACCACCGTTCCTATGAGATCGATATGACGTATCGGGTTGAAAGAGACGCGCCCCTGTTGATAGGCGGTCGGGTCACCAAGTTTGTAGGCGATATAACCATGCGCAGCCTCGTGAAAGGTGATGGCGATGATAGCCACGGGCGCGATGATAATTAGCGCCTCGACGAGGCTGGTTAAGTTCGGCATGCCGCCTTTATGCGATGGGAGCGAGTAGCCCCGCAAGGCGATCCAGCGCCGCCGCGGCGTCGAATTTCTTCGGGCGCTTGCGCATTCTTAGCGCAGCCTGATAGCGCTTGAGGCTGTCGCCCGTGAGCGCGCCGGCGCCGGCGGCCACCGCCGCCATTTCCTCGGGATTGCCATTGCAGTGGAGCGCCAGGTCGCAGCCGGCCGCGCGGCACTCGCGCGCGCGCACCTCGAACGAGCCGGCAAGCGCTTTCATCGAAAGGTCATCGGACATCAACGCGCCGGTAAAGCCGATATGGCCGCGGATCACGTCCTCGACGATCGGGCGCGAGGTCGTGGCCGGCGCCGATCGGTCGAGCGCGGTGTAGAGCACGTGCGCCGTCATCGCCCAGGGCTGGTCGGCCAGCGCCTTGAACGGCGCGAAATCGGCGGCGGCGAGCTCGGCCCAGCTCGCCTCGACCTCGGGCAAGGATTCATGGCTGTCGGCGCGGGCGCGGCCGTGCCCGGGGATGTGCTTGATCACCGGCGCCACGCCGCCCTCGGCGAAGCCCTGGCACCAGGCGAGGCCGAGAGCCGCCACGGCGTAGGGCTCGCGCGCGAGCGCGCGGTCGCCGACGATGTCGTGGCTGCCCGGCTGCGGCACGTCGAGCACCGGCGCGCAGTCGACGTCGATGCCGAGCGCTGCGAGCTCATGCGCGATGAGGCGCGCATTGAGCCGGCACGCGGCGATCGCGGCCTTGGGGTCGCGCTCGTAGAGGCGGCCGAACACGGCGCCCGGCGGCGGGTGACGCCAATGCGGCGGCCTTAGCCGCGCCACGCGCCCGCCCTCCTGATCGATCAGCACCGGCGCGTTCAGAACGCCCGCCGCCTTGCGCAGATCGGCGACCAGCGCCCTCAGCTGCGCAGGTGTCTCGATGTTGCGCCCGAACAGGATGAAGCCCGCCGGCCGCACCTTCGCAAAGAATTCGCGCTCCGCCGGCAGCAGCGTGGGACCCGCGCAGCCGAAGATGGCGGCGGTGAGCGTGCCGGGTTTGCGTGAACGCGTCTTGGCCACGATGCGGAGCGCCTAACCAGGGCATCCCCTTCTCCCGGGGGAGAAGGGGCAGGGGATGAG
>SBBV01000165.1 GCA_005240015.1 Candidatus Odyssella thessalonicensis
GCTCTTCAGCCGATCGAACACGTCCTTGTGCCGGTTCTTGAGATTGGCCCGCTCGCGCGGGTCCTTCACGAGGTCGAAGAGGAACTCGTTGCCGGCGATGCGCAGGTATTTCCAATCCCCATCGCGGATGGCGCGTTGCGCGCCGGCCTTGTAGCGCCAGTACAGCTTGCGCGGATGCGGCGCCGCACGGCCCGTCACGATCGGCCCCAGATCCTCGCCATCCGGCGGATAGGACGGGTCGGGTCCGGCGCCGGCCGCAGCGAGCAGGGTCGGGAGCCAATCCATCGTGATCACGACCTGCTCGGATACCGCGCCCGCCGGGATGCGCCGGGGCCAGCGCACGATCGTCGGAACGCGCACACCGCCTTCGAGCAGTTCCTGCTTCATGCCGGTGAACGGCCAGGTGTTCGAAAAGCGCTCTCCGCCGTTGTCGCTCGTGAACACGACGATCGTATCCTGCGCAAGCGCGTGGGCGTCGAGCGCCTGCAACACGCGACCGATATTGGCGTCGAGGCTCTGAACCATCCGCGCATAGGTTCGTTGTGTGCCGCCATCGCGGTGGAAAAGATCGCGAATGCGCTTCGACTCGGCCTCGTCGTCGGGGCCCTCCCACGGCCAGTGGGGCGCCGTGAAGTGGAGGCTTAGCAGGAAGGACTCCCTGGCGCGCGCGTGGGTGTCGATGACCTGCACCGCCCGGTCCCCGAGCAGATTGGTCAGATAGCCATGCCGCTCGACCGGCACTTCGCCTTCGTGGAGCTGGCTGGCGGTCGGGCCATGGCGGCTCGCACCGAACCCGTGATTGAAGTAGTCCGCGGCGCCTCCGAAGATGCCGAAGAAGTCCTCGTAGCCGCTTTTGAGCGGGCTGAACTCCGGCAGAAAGCCGAGGTGCCACTTGCCGACGAGGGCCGTGCGGTAGCCCGACGCCTTGAGCAGCGAGGGCAGGGTCGGGTGGCTGGCCGGGAGGCCGATCCCCTTCGGCGTGGAGACGTTGATCGGCTCCTCGAGGCCCGCGGCGAGGCGATACTGATAGCGGCCGGTGATGAGCGCGACGCGCGTGGCCGAGCAGACGGGTGAATTCGCGTAGCCCTGCGTAAACCTCAGCCCTTCGAGCGCCAAACGGTCGATGTTCGGGGTGGTGTAGTCCCGCTGCCCATAACAGCTCACGTCCGCATAGCCGAGATCATCGGCCATGATGAAGACGATGTTCGGCTTTGAGGACTGCGCCAGACCTGGGCGAGCGAGGCCCACACCTGCGAGCGCCAAGGAGCCTGCCGCCTCTGCTTGGACGAAGCGACGACGAGAAATCGCGGCCGATACCATGAGTCGCCTCCACGAACGCCGCCGATGCCGCGAGAACGCTACCATGCTCGTGGGCCGTGCAGAAGGCGAACCGGCCAAAGCCCCTTCTCCCCCGCGAGAAGGAGCTTTAAGAACACGCGCGCGATGTTCGGCGTCACGAGATGAATTCGCCGCGGCTTCACATCACCTTTCCCGTGCTCAACGAGGAGGCGCAGCTCGCGGGCTCGATCGAGCGGACGGTCGCGTTCTGCCGCGAGCAGGGCATGGGCTCCTGCGAGATCGCGATCGCCGACAACGGCTCGACCGACCGCACCGAGGCGATCGGGCGCGCGCTCGCGGCGCGGCATGCCAACGTGAAGTATTTGAGGCTGCCGGTGCGCGGCTTCGGGCTCGCGCTCAAGACCGCCTGGGGCCAGACCGACGCCGGCTTCGTCGGCTACATGGACATCGATCTCGCGACCGACCTGCGTCACCTGAAGCAGGTCCACGACCACATCGCGCGCGGCGCCGGCTACGACCTCTACCTCGGCTCGCGGCTGAAGCGCGGCGCGCATGTGACGAAGCGCAAACCCTCGCGCGCGCTGCTCTCGCGCATCCTCAATCTGCTGCTGCGGCTGCGCCTCGGCGTCGGCTTCTCCGACGCGATGTGCGGGTTCAAGTTCATCGACCGCAAGCTCTATCAGTCGCTGATCACGCGGTTCGCGTTCACCGACGACTGGTTCTTCGTCGCGCAGCTGGCCGTGCGCGCCGAATGGCTCGGCGCCAGGGTGCTCGACATGCCGGTCACCTGGACGGACCAGCCCCATTCCAAGTCGGGCGCGCGGCTCCTTAACCTTTCGCGGCTCTATCTGGCCAGCATCTCCGAGCTCAAGCGCGAAATGCGGCAATTTCGGCGGGCGTCGCCGGCGCGCTAGCGCCCGGCGCTCGCGGCTGCGACAATGGCGCCATGGACCACACGCATATCGTCATCGGCGGCGGAACTTACGGTTGCTTCACCGCGCTGATCCTGGCGGAGCGCTTTCCGGGCGCGCGTATCCTCGTTGTCGAGGAGGAGGCGGACCTGATGCGCCGCGCCTCCTACAACAACCAGGCGCGGGTCCATAACGGCTACCACTATCCGCGCAGCGTGCTCACCGCGCTGCGCTCGCGGGTCAACGCGCCGCGCTTTGCGGCCGAGTTCGGCGACGCCATCTATGCCGATTTCGCGCAGTATTATGCGATCAGCCGGCACCGCTCGAACGTCACCGCCGGCCAGTTCGAGCAGTTCTGCCGGCGCATCGGCGCCGAACTGAAGCCCGCGCCACTGGCGGTGCGGCGCCTGTTCGACGAGGACTTCGTCGAGGCCGTGTTCTGGGTGCGCGAATACGCGTTCGATGCCGTGAAGCTGCGGGCGCGCCTGCGCGAACGCCTCGACGCGAGCGGTATCGAGGTCCTGACGCGCTACAGCGCGGTCAAGCTCGCGGTCGAGGAAGCGGGCCGGCGCTTCCGGGTCGAGCTGCGCAATCTCGAGTCGGGCGAAACCGAGCAGCGGCGCGCCGCCTGGGTCTACAATTGCACCTATTCTCGGCTCAACGAGATCCTGGCAAGCGGCGGGTTCGAGACCGTGCGCTTGAAGCACGAGGCGACCGAGATGGCGCTGATCGAGGTGCCGCCCGAGCTCCGCGGCATCGGCATCACGGTGATGTGCGGGCCGTTCTTCTCGCTGATGCCGTTCCCGCCCGAGGGGCTGGTGGCGCTGAGCCATGTGAGCTACACGCCGCATTACGAGTGGCGCGACGATCCCGCCGGCGGCTGGAGCGTCCCGCACCGGCCCGCATTCCCGTTGCAGAGCTGGTTCGATAGAATGCGGCGCGACGCGGCGCGTTATGTGCCGGCGCTGCGCGAATGCCGTTACGTGCGATCCCTTTGGGAGGTGAAGACGGTGCTGCCCGAGAGCGGGGCCAACGACAGCCGGCCGATCCTGTTCAAGCGCGATTCGTCGGCGCCGAACCTGATCTCGCTGCTCGGCGGCAAGATCGACAACATCTTCGACCTCGCCGACGTGCTGCCCGGCCCCGAGGATGACCAGCTACCGGCCCGAGCCGCGCCGGCCGTCGCCGCACTGCGGGAGGGCTGAGATGCGGCGCGACATCTTCGTCTCGGTCGTGATCCCGCTCGACAACGACCGCGACATCCTGCCCGCGGTCGTACCGGAACTCGACGCGGTGATGCAGAAGAGCTTCGGCGATTACGAGCTGATCTTCATCGACGACGGCTCGAGCGACGGCACGCGCTCCTATTTCGAGCGCGCGAAGGCGCAGATCCCGTGCTTCCGCTATTTCCGCCTCACGCGGCCGTTCGGCATGGAAGTGGCGATCGCGTGCGGCCTCGAGCAGGCGATCGGCGACGTGATCGTGGTGCTCAACCCGGCGACCGACCCGCCCGAGCGCATCCCGCATTTCGTCGAGAAGGCCAACGACACCGACGGCATCGTGATCGGCGTCGAGCCCAACAAGCCGAAGCGTTCCCTCTCGTATCTGCTCGCCTATTATCTCTATTTTGCGATCTGCAAGATCTTCCTGCCGCGCGCGCAGATCTACGGCGCCACGCACTTCATCGCGCTGACGCGCACGGCGTTGAACGCGTTGCTCAGGATCAAGGACAGCTTCCGTTACATCCGCGTCTTGGCGATGTATGCCGGCTTCGAGGTCACCAAGGTGCCCTACGAGTTCCAGCAGCGTCGCGATCCGCCGCGCCGGCGCCGCTTCTGGCCGCTGCTCGGCAGCGCCGCGCAGATGATCGTCTCGAACTCCGACCGGCCGCTCCGGATCGCGTCGATCATCTCGGCCGCGATCGGCATCGTCGGCTTCGTGTTTCTCGTCTACGTCGTGGCGATGCGCTTCCTCTGGCCCGGCGTGCAACCGGGCTGGGCGTCGACCAACTTCTTCAGCGCGGTGATGTTCGGGATCATGTTCCTGATCCTCGCCGTGGTCTGCGCCTACATGGCCGAGATGCGCAGCGAGGTGAAGCGCCGCCCGCTCTACGTGGTGCAGGGCGAATTGCAGAGCAACACGATGCTGGCCAACGCCGAGCGGCGCAACGTCGTCTCGCAAGAGCCGCGCATCGAGGCGCTCTCCGGCGTGGGCCCGTCGACGATCCGGCCGCAGTAAAGTCACAGGAGACGCAGAGGCGCAGAGAATCGTCAGGGCGCGCCTTTGGCGTGCAGAAGACTCCTCCGCGTCTCTGCGTCTCCTGTGATCTCAGGCGAGCAAGCCCGTCAGCACCGGCGCCGCGGCGAGGTCGCGGCGCAGCGTGCGGTAGCGCTCCTGCGGCACGCCGAAGAGCGCGTAGAGCGTGTTCACGACCGACTGGATCGTGAGGTAGTCCGGCAGCTCGAACGAAGCCGGCAGGTCCGTGCGCGCGCGCATGGACTTGAAGTCGAACGGCCGGCCCACCGCCTTCTCGAGCATCGGATCGACACCCAGATGCGCCCGCGAGGGCCGCTCGGACGCGCGCGCGAGGTCGGAGGCGCCGATCACGAGGCCGCCGCGGATGCCCCTGCCGCCGATCAGGATCGAGTTCGAGAACTGGTTGTGGTTGGTGCCGGTATCGTCGATGCGCGAGTCGGGGATGCGCATGGTGCGGCCGAATTCACTCGCGACCACGACCGTGGTGACGTCGAACATCGAGCGCTGCTTGTCGAAGGCGGTCGTGGCCAGCCCCTGCAGCAGCGCCGCGATGCTGGCGATCGCGCGCATGAAGAGCTGCGGCTGCTCCTTGGCGCGGTCGGCGGCATGCACGTCGAACTGCTCGGGCAGCACGAGGATCGCCGTGCGCGCGATCGAGAGGCGGAAGCACTCGGCCATCAGCGCCACGGTTTGTTGCTCGCGGCTGCCCCGCGCGCGCTGGGTGCTGAGCTGCGCGAGCTGGCGATGCACGCGCGGCGCGCGGTCGAGGCCCGCGAGCATCTGCGCGGCGCCGGCCGCGAGGCGGCCGGGACCGCCGGCGTTGGCCGCCATTCGTCGGCGCACGAAATTCGCGATCTCGTCGCCGTCTTCGAGCGGCGCGATCTGGCGCAGCGTGGTCGCCAGGCCGGCGGCCGCGCCGGGCGCGAGCGGCACCACGCCCGAATGATTGGTGAGCGTCGCATCGGGCGGCTGGTCGAGCAGGATGGCGTCGAGCGAGTGCGGCGCGCGGCCGGTTTCCGCGAGGTTGAGGTGCGGGATGAAGGAATCGCCGCCGAACGCGTTCCCCGTGAAGAGGAAGTTCATGTTCTGCAGGTGGCCGTCGAAGCTCGGCGTCATGACCACGCCGTTCAGGATGCTGAAGCGGTCGCGGAACGGCTCCAGCGGCTTCACCAGCGGCGAGGCGAGGGTGGTGGCGCCGTTGCGGCCCTGCCAGGGGTAGGCCTCCCTGCCGAGATAGTTCTGGATGCGCCCGGCCTTGGTCATCGCCAGCGGCCGCGCGTCGAACATGTAGGACGAGTCGGCGCCGCCCGAGAGCACGATCATGAAGAAGAAGTGCGGCTCGGCCTCCGGGCTGACGGCGACGGCTGCGCGCACGCCCGGCAGCAGCAGCGTTCCGGCGCCGCCCAGTCCGATGCGGAGAAAATCGCGGCGGGTGGGGAACATCGCGCGGCGCCTACCGGTGCAGCAGGAAGTGGGGGTTCATCGTGATCGCGAAGGTCATGGCCTCGATGGTCTCGGCGGCGGGACGGTCGCGATAGGACGAGGAGAGGAAGAACTGGCGCCAGGCCTGATACTCGGCCTCGGGCGCGTTGTGACCCATGACCGCGAACCAATAGTCCTGCAGCACCGCGTCGGTCTTGGCCGACGCGGCCGGCCAGGTGCAGAGGCGCTCGAGCGTTTCCAAGAAGCGGTCGCTGAAATCGAGCTGGGGCTCTTGGCACGATGCGGCGACGCTCCTGGCGAAGCGCGACAGCGCCACGCGCCAGATCATCATGTTGACCGGGTTCGGCACGCCGTTCTTGAACGTATGCTCGTCGCCGAAGCCGTTCCACGTGCCGAGCAGGCCGTCGACGTCCTCGGCCGGCATGAACTGGTCGAGGTCGAGCGCCACGCCGGGCGGCGCCAACC
>SBBV01000124.1 GCA_005240015.1 Candidatus Odyssella thessalonicensis
CCCGGCAAGCCCTTGATGTTCGGCACGCTCGGGACGACGCCGCTGCTCGGACTCCCCGGCAATCCGGTCTCGAGCATGGTCTGCTCGCTCTTGTTCCTGGCGCCGATGCTGGCGAAGTTCCTGGGCCGCGCCGAGACCGAGCCGCGCCGGCTCGCCGCCCGCCTCGGCGGCGACTTGAAGGCCAACGACCGGCGCGAGGATTATCTCCGCGCCGCGCTCGCGCGCGCCGCCGACGGCGCGGTCGTGGCAACGCCGTTCCAGACGCAGGACAGCTCGATGATGGCCACGCTCGCCAAGGCTGACGGCCTCATCATCCGCGCGCCGCTCGCGCCGGCGCAGAAGGCCGGCGACGCGGTCGAGGTCATCCCGCTGGCGCCGCCGGGGGTCGTGATCTGACCAGGCAAAAAAAAGCTACAGGATGTTGTTGACAAGTTCTCGGAACCAAACTAGAACATGGGGTGTTGACAGTTTGTTCCGAGGCGCCGCGCCCCCCAGCACGAGCCGCGGCCCTCACCCCAGGAGGCCAAGAACCCCCATGCTGACGCGCAAACAGCACGAGCTGCTGGTTTATATCAACGACTACCTCGCCAAGAGCGGCGTCTCCCCCTCGTTCGACGAGATGAAGGACGCGCTCGACCTGAAATCGAAATCAGGCATCCATCGCCTCATCACCGGGCTCGAGGAGCGCGGCTTCCTGCGCCGCCTGCCCCACAGGGCGCGCGCGCTCGAAGTGCTGCGCATGCCCGAAACCGCCGCCGTCGGCGTCAACGCACGCGATCCCGCGCGCAACAAGAAGTTCGCCCCCAACGTGATCCCCGGCGATTTCCGGAAGGGCCTTTCCGGCCGCATGGTGTCGGCGCCCAAGCGCTCGGTCGAGCTGCCGCTCTACGGCAAGATCGCGGCCGGCACGCCGATCGAGGCGCTGCGCGGCCCCGACACGATCGAGGTCCCACCCGGCCTGCTCGGCCGCGGCGAACACTACGCGCTCGAGATCGACGGCGATTCCATGACCGATGCCGGCATCATGGACGGCGACACGGTCATCATCGAAAAGTGCGAGGGCGCCGAGAACGGCACCATCGTCGTGGCGCTAGTCGAGGACAATGAGGTCACACTGAAGCGGCTGCGTCGGCGCGGCAACTCGATCGCGCTCGAGCCCGCCAACAAGAAGTACGAGACCCGCATCTTCCGGCCCGACCAGGTGAAGATCCAGGGCCGGTTGGTGGGGCTGCTCAGGCGGTTCTAGGAGACGCGCGGCGAAAAGCCCGGAAATGCCGGTGTTTTCGTCGCCGCATGACCGGAAATGCCCGGCGGCGGCGGCGGAACAAGCCCGGGAATTCCCGGAGATGCCCGTGAATGCCGGTGTCTCGCCGGCCGCGCTCGGGATGACGAATGTGGATGGGCGCGGGGCGCCTCGCCGCCTCAGTCCCTCGCCGCCGTCCGTCCGCGCCGCGGCGCGCGCTCGTCCCGGTCCATCCACGGATAGCTCACCCAGGGGCGCTCGCCGCGTTCGCTGCGGTCGTCGCGGATCGTGAGCGACTTCCCCTCGATCCACACCGCGTGCGCGCCGCGCGTCATCAGGCTGCGTCGGTCGACGACGCGCGTGTCGCGGCAGCCGGCGCGCGTCAGCATCGGCGCCACGACCAGGGCGGCCGCCGTGCAGTCCTCGCTCAGGGCGGCCGGCTCGCGGACGAGCGCGATCGCCGCCTCGCTCGCCCGATAAACGCAGCCGAGCGCATCGCAGCGCAGGCGGCCGTCCGGCCCCGCGCCGCGCCACGGCCAGGGTTTGAACCCGGCGGCGCCGTCGCGCTTCCACCAGGTGTCGGCGACATAGCCGCGTGCATCGCCGGTCGAGATGTAGAGCGCGCCGTCGGCCGCGCGCGCCGCGATTGTGCGGCCGTCGCCTGATACCAGAAGGTCCGGCGGTTTCACCCAGAGCATCGTGAGCAGGCCGGCGAGCATCACCGGGGCACCCGCCCAGCGCCAGCGCCGTTGCCAGATCGCGAGCCAGAGCCCGCCCAACGCGAAGACGAGCAGGCCCCAGCCCGGCATCACCGTCGTCGGCACCACGGCGCCGGGCCAGCCGGCGACCGTGCGCGCCACCCAATGCACGAGATCGACGCCCCAGCCCATCGCCGCCAGCGGCCAGGCCTCGAGCCCGAACGGCATCGCGAACATCGCGATGAGCGCCCACGGCATGACCCAGAGATCGGTCACCGGCACCGCGATCATGTTGGCGGCGAGGCCGTAGACCGTGAAGCGGTTGAACGAGTACATGCCGAACGGCGCGGTCGCGAGGCCGGCCACGAGGCTCGTGAGCGCCAACGCGCCGAAGCCGCGCAGCCAGCGGCGCGCGGTTCCGGGCGGTTCCAGCTCCGGCTTGCGCGCCGCCCAGCGCTCGTAGCAGGCGATGAGCGCCACCACCGCCGCAAACGACATCTGGAAGCTCGGGCCGAGCAGGCCCTCGGGCGCGGCCAACAGGATCGCCACCGCGGCCCAGGCGACGAGGCGCATCGAGAGCGCCTCGCGGTCGATGAGCACGCCGACCATGACCGCCCCGAGCATGAGATATGCGCGCTGCGTCGGCACCGAGGCGCCCGAGATCAGCACATAGGCGAGCGCCACGATCATCGCCGCGACCGCGGCCCACTTCTTGGTCGAGATGCGCAGCGCGAGCCACGGGATCAGCGCCAATAGGGCGCGCATCGCGAAGAACACGATGCCGGCGACGATACCGATGTTCATGCCCGAGATCGCGAGCAGGTGCGCGAGCCCCGAATCCTGCATCGCGCTCATCACCTCGGGCGGGATGGTGTGGCGATGCCCGGTGATCTGCGCCGCCGCCAAAGCGCCGGTGGGGCTCGGCAGGCTCGCGATGATGCGCTCGGTGATGCGCTGGCGCAGCCGCTCGAGCCATTCCATCGCCGAGAAGCCGCCCTCGGCCGCGCGTTTCGTGATCGTGGGCTCGTCGAGCGCGTAGCCCACCGCGCCGATGCGCTGGAAATAGGCCTGGCGCTGGAAATCGTAGGCGCCGGGTGCGGCCGGCGGCGGTGGCGGCAGCAGCACCGCGCGCACCGCGATCTCGTCGCCGGCCGTATAGCCGGCCTCGATGTCGTGCAGCGTGAGGCGCGCACGGACCGGCAGCTTCTCGGCCGCGAGCGCACCCGCGGATTTGAGCTTCACGACGATGCGCAGGCCCTTGTGGGTCGGCTCCGCTTCGGTGATCCGCCCGGTGACCGTGACCGGCCCCAGGCGTTCCGCCAGCACCGGCGCCTTGGCCCAATCGGTATGGAGCTTCGCCGCGGCGAAGCCGAGCGCGGCAGCGAGCACGCCCAAGGCCAGCGCGAACGCGCCGAGACGGCGGCGGACCGCGACCGCGAGCAGCAGCGCCACGGCCACGATGAGGCCGGCGATGGCCAGCTGCGGCTCGACCGCGAGCTCGAAATAGATGCCGATGCCGAGCCCGAGCGCCACCGGCAACCACAGGATCCAGCGCTCGCGCTCGGCCGCGAAGACGCGAGCAATAGCCGCGCGCATCCCCGCGAATGCCGCGCCAGGCTCGCCGTACTCCGCTGCTGCAGGCGTGGTTGCCATCGCCCCTCGCGACAGACATGTAACGCTATGCTAGACGGCTTCCGTTCCTCCAGGCTCGATCGAACCCGCGCTGTCTTGAGAACGAAGCGCGCACGAATGCGTCCACACCGATGACGATCGTCACCCGTTTCGCCCCCTCGCCCACCGGCTTCCTCCATATCGGCGGCGCGCGCACGGCGTTGTTCAACTGGCTCTATTCGCGCCATGTCGGCGGTGTCTTCCGCCTGCGCATCGAGGACACCGATCGCGCGCGCTCGACGCCGGAGGCGACGCAAGCGATCCTCGACGGCTTGAGGTGGCTCGAGCTCGATTGGGACGGCGAGGTCGTCTACCAGTTCGCGCGCATGGCGCGGCATGCCGAGGTCGCGCGCGAGATGCTCGCCAAGGGGCACGCCTACCACGCCTACGAGACGCCCGACGAACTCGCGCGCATGCGCGAAGAGCAGAAGAAGGCCGGCAAATCGATCCGCTACGAGGGCCATTGGCGCGACCGCGATCCCAAGGATGCGCCGCCCGGCGTGAAACCCGTGATCCGCTTGAAGGCGCCGGCAACGGGCGAAACGGTCGTCGAGGATCTCGTCCAAGGCACGGTCCGCGTCGCCAACGAGCAGCTCGACGACATGGTGCTGCTGCGCGCCGACGGCACGCCGACCTACATGCTCTCGGTCGTCGTCGACGACCACGACATGGGCGTCACCCACATCATCCGCGGCGACGACCACCTCACCAACGCGTTCCGCCAGAGCCAGATCTACGTGGCGATGGGCTGGGAGATTCCGCGCTTCGCGCACATTCCGCTCATCCACGGCGCCGACGGCGCCAAGCTCTCGAAGCGCCACGGCGCGCTCGGCATCGGCGAATACGAGAAGATGGGCTTCCTGCCCGCGGCGATGCGCAACTACCTGCTCCGCCTCGGCTGGGGACATGGCGATGTCGACATCATCTCGACCGAGGACTCGGTGAAGCTGTTCGAGATCGGCGACATTGGCCGCGCGCCCTCGCGCTTCGATCTGGCCAAGCTCACCAACATGAACGGCCACTACATCCGCGCCGGCGACGACGCGAACCTCCTGGCGTGCGCCGAGCCGTTCATCGTGCAGAAGCTCGGGCGGCCGCTCACTGCGCCGCAGCACGGACGCGTGCTGCGCGGCATGGCCGGTTTGAAGCAGCGCGCCAAGACGCTCGTGGAGCTGGCCGACGCTGCCCTCTTCTATTGTCATGAGCGGCCGATCCCCGTCGCCGACAAGGCCAAGGCCCTGCTCGGCGGCGTAGGTCGCGAGCACATCCGCGCGCTCGCGCCGGCCTTCGCCGGCCTCGGCGAATGGAGCGAAGGTGCGGCCGAGGCGGCCCTGCGCGCCTATGTCGAGAAGAGCGGCGTCAAGATGGGCGAGGTGGCGCAGCCGCTCCGGGCCGCCCTGACCGGGCAAGCCCAGTCCCCCGGATTGTTCGAGGTGATGGCGGCGCTGGGGCGCGAGGAGACATTGGGCCGCCTTGCCGACGCTGCCAAATAGGGTATTTTCAGCCTCAAAAGTCGAACAACTTTTGGGGCGGAATCGCCAGGAAATTCCCCCGCCGGCGTGCTCGGGCGCGGCCGGCCCGCAGAGTTTTTGGATGCAGGTCCGCGATGAATGACACCACCACGAAAACCGCCGCCAAGGAGACGGTGACGCTCACCGACAATCAGACCAAGAAGGCGGTGAACCTGCCGCTGCTGCCCGGCACGCTCGGCCCCAAGGTCGTGGACGTGCGCAAGCTCTACGCCGAAACCGGGATGTTCACCTACGACCCGGGCTACACCTCGACCGGCAGCTGCGAATCCAAGATCACGTTCATCGACGGCGACCAGGGCATCCTGCTCCACCGCGGCTATCCGATCGAGGAGCTCGCCGAGAAAAGCGACTTCATGGAGGTGTGCTACCTGCTGCTTTACGGCGAGCTGCCGACCCAGGAGCAGAAGACGAAGTTCAGCGAGGGTGTGACGCGACACACCATGCTGCACGAGCAGATGAACTCGATCTTCCGCGGGTTCCGCCGCGATGCGCATCCGATGGCGGTGATGTGCGGCGTCGTCGGCGCGATGTCGGCGTTCTATCACGATTCGACCGACATCACCGCCATCGGATGCGCATCGCGGCGGAACCCGCGGAAGATCGAG
>SBBV01000272.1 GCA_005240015.1 Candidatus Odyssella thessalonicensis
GCCGGCGAGGATCCAAAGGCTCGGAACGAAATGCGCGAACACCTCGAAGCAGGCGAACGCGACGAGGGCCAGCGCGATGAAGCCCTTGAGCCAGCGATGCGACCAGTCTCGGTATTTGACCGCGAGCGCGTCGGCGGCGTCGTAGCGCGCGGCGAGCGGCCCCAGCGCGCGGTCGTCCGCGAGGATCGCGGCATCGAGCAGCGGATATTTCCGCGCGATCGGGCCGAACGCGGCCACGTCGGCGTTGTAGCGATCGTGGTTCTCGATGAGGCGCCGGCTCAGCGCCACGTCGGCATCCGCGTCGGCTTCGGGCCCGAACGCGAGCTGGTCCGTCTGCCGGCCGCTGCGCTTCAGCAGCCTGAGCTCGCCCGCCGCCAAGTCCGGCGCTCCGGTGCCCGACGCGCGCGGCATCGCGACGCGGATGGTGAGGCCCGGATGCAGCGGCACGGGCGGCCCGCTGCGCGCGCCGCCGGCAAGCGACTTCCCGGCGAGACGGTAGTCGACGAGTCGCCCGGTGCCTCCGGGCTTCTCGTTGCGCACGCCGTCCCAGAGCGCCACCACGACATGCGCGGTCTCGGCGAGATGGACGGCGAGCGCATCGTACTGGGCGTCGCGCGCCGCGCCGGCGCAGATCGTCTCGCGATCCTGGCCTGGGAGGATCGGCAGCTCGACGACTTGGCTCGCGCGCTCGATCAGCGCATCGAACGCCGCGCGGCTCGCGCCGGCGAAGTCGGTGGCGTAGTCGGCGCGCGGCATCGGCAGCACGGCCGCGAGCCCGAGCTTCATCTCGAGCGCCACTTCCGCACCGAGCCGGTCGGCGCCCTCGGCAAGGCCCGATAGCACGAACAGCGGCGAGTGCGGCGCGATGCGCGCCACTTCCGCGAAAGCGCGGCGGAGACCGGCGCGCAGCGCGGCTTCGTCCTCCGGCCGCGGATCGCGGTGGCCGGCGACGGCGACGAGCACCGGAATGCGGGCATCGATCATGGACGGCCAGGGCTCCCCGGGGGCGGCGCGGCAACGCTCTCCTTTATCCGGCAAGTGGCGCGGGCGGGCAAGCGCGCGGCGCTCTATTGCGGTTGCAGGCACCCGCGGCGCCCGATCGGCGGCGAAATTTCAGGCGCTGCGCGCGCGTCTCCATGGCATGATGCCGCCGGCAAGCGCGGAGATGGTCCGATGCGCGGCACGACCAAGATCCTGATCCTTTTCGGCGCCGTCTTCGCCGTCGTCTCGGGCGCCATCATTTTCTTGGTCTGGCGCATGACGAGCTCGATGATGGGCACCGCCGCGCGCACGACCGATCCCAGCGCCATCCTGTCGAGCGTCGGCGACACGATGCTCTGGACCGTCGTGCCGGTCATCGCCATCACGGTGGGCGGCCTCGTCGTGTTCTTCGTGTTCGTGCGGCGGCTCATGGGCGCCGATCGCCGGCTCATCGCCGGCGGCATTCCGGCGACGGCGCTCGTGCTCGAGGTGCGCGACACCGGCGTCACCATCAACCACGTCAACGCCGTGCTCGAAGCGCGTTTGCAGGTGACGATCCCGGGCCAGGAGCCCTACGAAACCACGGCCGAGGTGACGCTCGGGCGCATGAGCTGGGGCGCGCTGCAGCCGGGCATGACCGTGGCGGTGAAGGTCGATCCCAAGAATCCGCTGCGCGTGGCGATCGATTGGGGCGGCGGCCGCGGCGCCGGGCTTGCCGGCATGCTGCGGAACCTCGACGTGCAGGTTCGCCTGGGCGGCGGCGCGGACGTGAACGTGGGCGCGCCCGGCGTGGTCGCGACGCCGGGTGGCAATTTCCAGATCCTCGGCACCGCCGGCGCGATGCAGGCCCAGACCGTGCGCGAGGCGGCGGATGTGACCGCCGCGGGCGAGCGCGCCGAGGCCACGATCCAGGCGATCTCGCACACGGGCGCCGCGGCCGGGCAGATGGTGCCCGACATCGACCCCGAGAAGGCCGGCGATCCCATGGTCTTCGTCGCCATGCAGGTGCAGCCGCGCAAGGGCGCCGCTTTCCCCGCGCAGGGCATCTACCGCGTGCCGAAGCACAAGCTCGGCGCGCTCACGATCGGCCGCCGCGTCGCCGTCTCGTACCTGCCCGGCCAGCCGCAAAGCGCCACGATCGATTGGGCGCGCGTGTGAGCGACTGGGCGCTCGACCAGATCGGGCACGAGCGTTGATGTCGCCCCGGGTGCGGCGCGGCACGCGCACTTCCTTGCGCGCGGTGCGCCGCTAACCCGGAACGACGATCGCGAGAAGGCGCCGCTCGCTAGCGCCCGCCGCGCTTGGGCTTCCTCTTCGCCGCGGGCTTCTTGGCCGCGGGCTGCTTGCCCTTCTTGCCGGCGGGCGTCTTCGCCGCCGCTGGCTTCTTGGCCGCCGGTTTCTTCGCCGCCGCGGGCTTCGCGCGCTCCGCCGGAACGGCTGCGGGCCGCACCGACGCCTTCGCGACCCAGGTGAGGGCCGGATCGGCGAAGAACATCTCGCGGCGGCGGGTCTTGAGCACGCCGGGCTTGAAGTAGGAATCGGTCCAGCTGTCGTCCTCCGCGAGAAAGGCGCCTTTGGCCTCGCCGCCCTTCTGCTCGATCTGGTTGGCGACGTCGCGGAAGTAGAAATGGCGGAAGATGCGGTCGAACTCGGTCATGTAGATGTCGGCGACGCGCGTATCGCCGCGGATCAGCAGCATGTTCTCGTCGTTCTCGAGCAGCGAGTTCGACGAGAAATTGGCCGAACCGCTGCAGATCAGGGGATCGTTCGAGAGCGGGTCGATGAGCAGGAACTTGGTGTGCACGAAGAACACGTGCCCCTCGTTCTTGGGGCGGAAGTGCTCCTCCATCAGGAACCACTTATCGAGCTCGAACTCCTGGATTCGCTTGCGCTTGCGCGGCTCGCCGTCGACGAACTCCCACGTCTCGCCAAGCACGGCACCGTAGGCGATCACGAGGTCGCGGTCCTTCTTGAACTCGGCGCCGAGCTGCTCGGTCGGCGGCTTCTCCATCAGGATGAAGCGCAGGAAGTCGCGGTCGGCGACCAGCGGCGGCACCAGCTCCTTCGACACGCCGAAGGCCGCGGTGAACATCACCGACCCGGCCGCGTCGTCGATGCGCTGGCCGTACCACTTCAGGAGCTCGGATCTGGGACGCGGCGAGAACACGCGCGCAATCGAGTTGGCCCGGATCACCGCGGGCGGATGGGGTGTCAACTCCATCACGCGGGCGCGCGCGGCTTCGCGGTCGGGATCGTCCTTGAGCAGCTTCCAATACTCAAGGAATTGCTCGGCCGTGCGCTCGATCTGCGCCGCCGCCGCTTCGTCCGTCGCCGCATCGGCCATCAGCGCGTGGCCGACATTGGTCTGGCCCAAGAAGCCCGAGGGCGTGAAGTTCGTCGAGCCGGTCCAGACCGCGACCGGCTTCGTGCCGCCGGCGAGCCGCACCATGAACTTGTTGTGCGGAATCTTGGGCTTGGTGCGCTTGAACAAGACCTGCTTGCCGTTGTGGCGCTCGGGCATGCCGGCATCGGCGATCGCACGCTCGTTGGCGCCGGTCCTGGTCCCGCCTTCGGTTGTGTCGTGATAGACGATGCGCACGTCGACACCGCGCAGGAGCGCGGATTTCAACGCCAGGATGAACGGTGCGTAGGTGAACTCATAGGCGGCGACGCGGAGGCCGCCGCCCGCCGGCGTCTTGTCGATGAAGCTGAGGCAGGCCTCGAGCAGGCCGCGCGAAAGCCACTTCGTGCGCGCGTCCGTGGGGTCGGGATTCTTGCGCGGCTCGGGGCCGACGTTCTTGAATTCCCGCGCGAAGGCCTGGCTCGCGATGGCGCCGCGATTGAACCAGACGCCGTGGCCCTGGTCGAACTCCTTCTCGGTCTCGACCTCGATCTCGATGCCGCGGCGCGGCTCGAGCGCGCCCGGCCGGCCATACATTGGCACGATCGTGAATCTGTATCTGCGGCCCGGCTCTGCCGTGTAGTCGCTCCAGAGGAAGCTCTGGATCGGGTGCTCCCATGAGCTGAAGCGCTTGGGCTGCTGCGGATCATTGGGATCGCGCTCGGCCTTGGGGTCGGGCACCACCGACCTGAACACTTTCTGCGAGCGCAGCCATTTCGGCCCCACCTGATGACCATCCAACGACTCGCGCTTGAACGCGAAGCCCAGCAGGCCCTTGCGTGCCCGCTCGGCGCCATCGAGGGCCATCAACACGGTGCAAGTCCCGGTAATGACCTTGGCCCGGAAATCGCCGGTGCTCTTCGTGAAGCGCATGGGATCAGCCCCCGTCTTCTATCGCAAAAGTAGCATGGACAGGGCGCGCCGCTTTGTTAAGGCGGGCACTTGACAACCGGCGCAACGAGTCGCCGGCTCTAGGGACAAAGCGCCTTCGATCGCCCCGCCTGACGCAGCCAGGCGATGAGATCGCGCCGCTCATCTGCGTCCTTGATCCCAGCGTAACCCATGGCCGTACCCGGCACCGCCGCGAGCGGATTCTCGAGAAAGCGGTCGAGCGTGGTTTCCGACCACACGATGCCCGAGCTGCGCATCGCGGCGGAATAGGAGAACCCGGGCACGGTGCCGGCGCGCCGGCCGAACAGGCCGCAGTGGCGAGGACCGACGCGGTCGCGCGCCAGCACATGGCAGGCCAGGCAGCGGCTGTAGATCGCCTCGCCGCGCTTGGGATCGCCCGCCCTGTCAGGCCCTTCGGCCGCCGCGCCGGGGGCTTGCGCGGCGGCGAGCGC
>SBBV01000357.1 GCA_005240015.1 Candidatus Odyssella thessalonicensis
GCTGCGTGCCTCGGCGGTGATGATGCGCAACGAGAAGGCGGGCGGGCACGGCGAGCGTGCCGGCGCGGTCGGCCTGCTCGATGCCGCGCTCTGGGACCTTGCGGCCAAGGCGGAAGAAAAGCCGCTCTGGCGCGTGCTCGCCGACCGCTTCAACGGCGGGCGGGCGTTGGCGCGCGTCCCGGTTTACGCGAGCGGCGGGCATTATCGCGACGCCGGCGCGCGGGAGGAGGCGGCCGCGCTCGAGGGCGAGCTTTCGGGCTACCGCGCCAAAGGCTATCGGCGCTTCAAGATCAAGGTGGGCGGCGCGCCGCTCGCGCGCGACAAGGCGCGGATCGAGGCGGCTCTCGCGGTGGCGGGCGACGGCGCGGCGCTCGCCGTCGACGGCAACGGAGCCGCCGAGCGCGACGCCGCTTTCGCGCTGCTCTCGGCGCTCAAGCCCTATCGCCTCGCCTGGTTCGAGGAGCCGTGCGAGCCGCTCGACTATGCGCTCCTCGCCGAGCTCTCGGCCGCCGAGCTGATGCCGCTCGCCACCGGCGAAAACATCTTCTCCGCCGCCGATACGCGCAATCTCTTGCGCCATGGCGGGATGAAGCCGGCGCGCGACTGGCTGCAGATGGACATCTCGCTCGCCTATGGCGTGCCCGAGTATCTCCGCATGGTCGCGCTGCTCGAGACGGCGGGCTGGAGCCGCACGCGCCTCATGCCGCATGCCGGGCATCTGTTCTCGTTCCACGTCGTCGCCGGGCTCGGGCTCGGCAGCCACGAGGCGGCGCCGGACGAAAGCCAGCTCTTCGGCGGCTATCCCGAGGGCGTCACTGTCGAAGACGGCCACGTGCGCCCCTGGGACGCGCCGGGCGTGGGCTTCGAGCGGAAGCCCAATCTCCATCGAGTTTTCAGGCCGCTGCTGGCTTGAGAGAGCCTCGCCGGAACGCCGGCGGGGCGCCGGGCGGGCTACGCCCCGTTCCCGTTCTCGGCGCGGCCGAGCAGGAGATCGGCCATGAGGGTGGCGAGCTTGTCGTAGTCGCGGAGGTCGCCGAGGCGCCGGTTGATGACGTAGCCGTCATAGGCCATGAGCAAGAGATTGCCGACGAGCACGTCGGCATAGCGCCGGCGCGAGCGCGGCAGCGCCTTGGCGAGCATTGCGGCAAGACGCCGCTCGTGCACGAGCAACATCGGCTCGGGCTTGCCCTTGGCCGGATCGGCCGAGGCCAGCGCCTCCATGAGGCTGTTGGCGAGGCCCGGGTTCTGCTGCGGGATGTCGCGCCAGAGCCCCAGGATGATGGCCTTCAACCTGGCGCGCGGCGTCCTCGCCGCGTCCGCCTTGGCCGCGATCTCGTCCATGCGCGCGTCGAGCCAGGGCCGGTAGACGGCGTAGAGCAGATGCAGCTTCGAGGGGAAATAGGTGTAGACCGTGCCGACTGCGACGCCGGCGCGTGCTGCGATCATCGACACCGTCGCCATGTGATAGCCCTCGCTGGCGAAAACGAGGGCAGCCTTCTCGACGATGAGGCGGCGCACCGCCGGCTTCAGGGCTTGCGCCATGCCGGGCTCAGAGCGGAACCGCGAGGATGCCGTGCGCGGCGTCGCAATCGATGAGATCGACGCGCTTCAGCACGATGCGCAGGCCTTGGCCGGTGCGACGCAGCTTGTGCGTCTGCTGGCCGGCCCAGAGGCGCCGCTCGCCGCCGGCGGCACTCGGGCGGTATTCGGCGACCATGACCGTCGAGCGGCATTCGCAATCGATGCCCGGCTCGGCGCTGCCCGATACCGAGATGCTGCCGACGAGGTGCGCGGTGCGCGGGGCCGGCAGCGCCGAGTAGGCGCGCGGATGCGAGAGCCGGCGAATGCGCATCGCGAGCACGCTCTTGTCCTCGTAGAATATCGAAAGATGGTTCAAGGGATCGGTCTGGCCGGGCGCGGCCGGGACCCAATAAAACCCGTCTTCGGCGAAAAGCGCCAGCCATTCCTCGAAGCGGCCGGCGTCGAGCAGGCGCGCCTCTTCGAGCAGGAACGCCTCGGCCGCGCTCTTCACATCTCCCTCGAACGCGGCGTTCATGCGCCACCGGTCATGTAGCGCAGCCAAGCGCCGTATTGCGCGCGATGCGGCAGCTCGCTGATGCCGGTCGACTCGCGCCGGCCGGAATTGTCGACGCGATCGGTGGCGAGGCCGCGCGACTGGTCGAGCCATTCGGGCACGCCGTTGGCCAGCCCGCTCTGCACGCGCTCGAAGATCTCGATGTCGTCGGAGAGGATCATCGAGGCCGGCGAGGAAAGATTGGTCAGGAAGCGCACCGCACGATGGAACAGCGCCTCGGGCGCGCCCTTCAGGCGAAAGCAGAAGGCGATCACGCGCGTGCGGTCCACGGCGAGCGGCTGCACGATGCGGATCTGCTGGTACTGCGCGTTGAGGCTGACGTTCGGGTAGAGGAGATTGTTGAAGCGGTCCTCGGCCAAGATGCGGGCGGTCTTCTCCTCGCCGTGCCGCGCCGCCAACGCCGCGCGGTAGTCGCGCCAGACCGGGTCGTCGCGGTCGGGCGCCAGCACGCCGCCCTTGTAGAAGCCGCCCATGTAGGAATGGCCGCCGGCGAAGCCGGTGAGCGCCAGGCTTTGCCACTCGCGCACGCCGAAGCCGTTCGACAGCATCTGCGTGTGCGTCTGGTGCTCGTCAAAGGCCGGGGTCGCGTAGTCGCGCTTGTCGGCGCGCGCCGCCGCGACCGAGGATTCGTGCACGAAGCCCGGGTGCAGCGTGTCGTTGGCGTTCTCGTGGTGGAGCTTCCAATTGCCGCGGAATTCCTGGCGCGCGATCCCGCCGGCCTGCTCGATCTCGCCGAGCGGCGCGCGATCGACGAAGTTGCCGATCGCCTCGGTCATCGGTCCCAGGAACTCGGCGAGGCTCTCGCCCTCGGCGGCAAGACTGCCGAAGACGAAGCCGCGGTAGCTTTCGATGCGCGGCAGCGTGGCGAGCGCCAAGCGCGGGTCCTTGAGGTCGAAGCCGGGCGGCAGGCTCTGGCGGTGCGGGACGCTCGCCAGCGCGCCGTCGAGCGCGAAGGTCCAGGCGTGATAGGGGCAGGTGAAGGCCTGCACATGGCCGCGCTCCGCGGCACAGAGCTGCGCGCCGCGGTGGGCGCAGCGGTTGACGAGCCCGTGGATGCGGCCGTCGCGCCCGCGCGTGACGATCACGTCCTCGCGCCCCATGCGCGTGCGGACGAAGTCGCCGGGCGACGGGATCTGGCTTTCGTGCGCCAGGAACAGCCAGCAGTGGCCGAAGATGCGCGTCATCTCGAGCGCGAAGATCGCCGGATCGGTGTAGAGCCGGCGATGGACGCGATCGGGATGGACGAGGCGGCCAAGGTCTTCGCGGGCGATCGTGTCGGGCATGGCGTCTCTGAGCGTGCGCGGTTGGCAATAATGAATATCGCTCAGTTATGGCGGCGCTGTCCAGGAGGGAATAGGCCGCATGACATTCGGCAGATGCGCCGAACGGCGAAAAGGGCCTGCGGCCGCGGCGCCGCGCCACGACGACGGTTATGTCGACGGAAGGCGCAGCTCGCGCTCGCCGACGAGCTCGAACTCGGAGATGCCGAAGCGGCGGAGGAAGAATTCGAGATAGGCGGGGCGCCCATGGCTGCCGGCGGCGCGGCGCAGGGCCAGCGCTTTGCGCTCCGCCGCCGTTGCCCCGGCATCCACCGCAAGCGTGACCGGATCGACGACGACGCCGTAGACCGCGCGCGCATAGGCAGGGTCGATGCGCTCCTCGATCACATCCTCGAGCACCAGCGCGGGATCGCGCAGCAGCGGATCGCCGCGCCCGGCGCCGCCGGCGGAGACGTGCTGGAACACGTCTCTCTCCGCCATCCGGATCGGATCCATCGGCATCACCGGCAAGATGCGCTGGCCGGCGCCGGGATTGAGAAAGTTCCACGAGGGCGTGCCGGCGCCGCCACCCTCGAGCGGATAGGGCAGGAACCGGCGCCGATCCGAGCGCATGATCAGCGTCGCCTCGTCGCCGAGCAGGCGATAGCCGCGCACGAAGGCCGGCGCGCCGCGGAACTTCCCCGGCCCGCCCGAATTCGGCACGAGGCCGTATTCGGTAACCTCGATCGGGTAGAGCGCCTCGATCATCTCGACCGGCTGGTTGGTGAGATTGCCGCCGGGATTGGGCACGGCGAAGACGCCGTCGCGGTCGGTCATGGCGCCCCAGCTGCCCGCCAGCGTCTCGCTGCACACATAGCGCTGGCCGCGATGGAAGCCGGAGAGGATCGGGAAGCTCACGCCGCCCTCGCCGCCCGCCGGCACGCGGTCGGGCGCGATCTGCGCGAAGCACCCGAGCAGCACGTCGATCGCGCGCCAGCCCACGATCGCGCGCGCGGCGCAGGCGGCCGGAAGCCGCGGGTTCACGATCGTCCCCTCGGGCGCCAGCTGCGTGATCGGGCGCGTGAAGCCCTCGAAGTTCGGCACGTCTTCGCGCGCGATGCATTTCAAGACGAGATGCGCTGCGGACTTGACGAACGGCACCGGGCAATTGATGGCGCCCGGCACCTGCGGCGCCGAGCCGGCCCAATCGAC
>SBBV01000371.1 GCA_005240015.1 Candidatus Odyssella thessalonicensis
ATCGATCATGGTCGGCCATGACGGGCATCGCGGCTGGGTCTACTATCTCGCGGTCGATCCCGGCCACGCGCGCCTCGGCCGCCTTCATCATCTGCCGGCCGTAGCCGAGGCGCGCGTGGCCGGGATCGACCGCGAGATAGTAGACCCAGCCGCGATGCCCGTCATGGCCGACCATGATCGATGAGAGGATATCGCCGGCGGCCTCACCGACGAGCACCGCGCCGTGACCCGAAGAGATGCAGAGTTTGATGTCGTCGGCCGGGTCGTTCCAGGGGCGCGTGAGCCCGCACCGCTGCCAGAGCGCGCGCACCTGCTCGAAGTCGGCGGGCGCATAATTGCGAATGGCGATATCGGGCATGGCTCGGAAAGGGAAGTGAACCGGAGACGCGGAGGCGCAGAGAGGATTTTCATGCGCCTTCGGCGCAATTCCGAGTCTCTGCGTCTCGGCGTCTCCCGTGAAATCTAAGTTTCGATCGGCGTGTCGGGGCGGCCGCCCCATTCGGACCAGGAGCCGTCATAGACCGCGACTTGCGGCGCGCCGATGAGGTGAAGGCCGAGCGCCAGCGCGCAGGCCGAGACGCCGGAACCGCAGCTCGTCACGATCGGCTTCGCGATGTCGATGCCGGCGGCGCGGAAACGGTCGGCGAGCGCCGCGGCGGGCAGCACGGTGCCGGTCTTGGGATCGGTCATCTCGCCGAACGGCAGATTGATCGAGCCGGGGATGTGGCCGCCGCGCAGGCCCGGGCGGGGCTCGGGCTCGCGCGCGTGGAAGCGGCCGGGCGAGCGCGCGTCGATGACCTGCTCGCGCTTGGTCTCGATGTTGCGGCGGACGTCGTCGAGGTCGCGCACCAGCAGCGAGTTCACGCGCGCCGTGAAGTGGCGCTCGCGCGGCGCCGGCGGCCCGCTTTCGAGCGGCCGCGCTTCCGCCTTCCATTTGCGCAGGCCGCCGTCGAGCACCGCCACATCCTCGTGGCCGAACACGCGGAACATCCACCAGACGCGCGCGGCGCTGAAGAGGCCGAGCCCGTCATAGACGACGACGCGGTTGCCGTCGCCGAGGCCGAGTTTCTTCACGCGCGAGGCGAATTTCTCGGGGCTCGGCAGCATGTGCGGCAGCGGCGAATCGGTGTCGGCGATCTCGTCGATGTCGAAATAGACGGCACCCGGGATGTGCTCGGCCAGGAACTCGGCCTTGGGATCGCGCTTCATCGCGGGCAGATACCAGGAGCCGTCGACGACGCGGATGTCGGGTGCGCCGAGCCGGGCGGCGAGCCACTCGGTCGAGACGAGCGCCTCGGGCCGTGCGTAGCCCCGCGTGGGATTCGTGGTCAGCGGTCGAGCCATTTCGGCACCGGGAGGTTCTTCGAGCGCAGGAAGGCGGGGTTGAACAGCTTGCTCTGATAGCGATTGCCGTAGTCGGCGAGGATCGTGACGATGGTCTTGCCCGGCCCGAGATCGCGCGCGAGGCGGATCGCGCCGGCGACGTTGATGCCGGTCGAGCCGCCAAGGCAGAGCCCCTCCTTGATCAGGAGATCGAAGATCAGCGGCAGCGCCTCCTCGTCGGTGATCTGATACGAGAAATCCGGCTTGAAGCCCTCGAGGTTCTTGGTGACGCGGCCCTGGCCGATGCCTTCGGTGATCGAACTGCCTTCGGCCTTGAGCTCGCCCCTCGTGTAGTAGCTGTGGAGCGCCGCGCCCATCGGATCGGCGATCGCGATCTTCACGTTCCTGTCGCGCTCGCGCAGCGCGTCGGCGACGCCGGCGAGCGTGCCGCCGGTGCCGACCGCGCAGGTGAAGCCGTCCACCCGCCCTTGCGTCTGCTCCCAGATCTCGGGGCCTGTCGTGCGGTAGTGGCCGTCGCGGTTCGCGACATTGTCGAACTGGTTGGCCCAGATCGCGCCGTTTGGCTCCTTGGCGGCGAGCTCCTTCGCCTTGCGCTCGGAGACGTGCACGTAGTTGTTGGGATCCTTGTAGGGCACCGCCGGCACTTCGATCAGCTCGGCGCCGCAGAGCCGGAGCATGTCCTTCTTCTCCTGCGACTGAGTCTCGGGAATCACGATCACGGTGCGGTAGCCGCGTGCATTGCCGACGAGCGCGAGGCCGATGCCGGTGTTGCCGGCCGTGCCCTCGACGATGACGCCGCCCTTACGGAGCTCGCCCTTCTTCTCGGCGTCTTCGACGATGGCGAGCGCCGCGCGGTCCTTGACCGACTGGCCGGGGTTCAGGAACTCGGCCTTGCCCAGGATCGTGCACCCGGTCAGCGCCGACGGCCCGTGGAGCTTGATGAGCGGCGTGTTGCCGATGGTCGAGACGAAGCCGTCGCGGATTTGCATGGCGGAGAGAAATGGGGAGCGGAAGAGGAAAAGCAACGTAAGGGCGCCGCGTGCGCCGATCAAGCATCGCCGCCTTGCGGACTCCGATTGGGGACTCGTAGGGGCGGGTCTCCGACCCGCCCCTACGGCTTCGACACCGCGAGGCGATCGAGCCCGTGCGCACGGAGAGACGGGCGGGTCGGGGACCCGCCCCGACGGTGCGCGCATTACCCTCTGAAAGCGCTACCGGCGGAACGCGCCCCAGCGCTCGCGCAGCTGCATGCGGTTCAGCAGCAGCCACTGGATCGCGACGATCGCGAGCGCGTTCTCGACCTTGCCGGCGGCGAGCAGCGCTCCGGCCTCGTCGCTGGAGGCGGTGAACACGCGGATATCCTCGTGCTCGTGCGGCAGACCGTAGACGCCGCTGGCGCCGCGCGCATCGGTTCGGCCGACGAAGAACGTGACGGATTCCGAACAGCCGCCCGGCGTCATCAGGAAGCTCGCCACGCGCTCGATTTGGGTGAGCTCGACATGCGCCTCTTCCCAGGCCTCGCGGCGCACGACCTCCTCGGCGGTCTCGCCGGGATCGATGATGCCGGCGACGATCTCGACGAGCCACGGATGGCGGCCCGCGGCATAGGCGCCGGGCCGGAACTGCTCGATCAGCACGACGTGGTCGAGCACCGGATCGTAGGGCAGCACCGCCGCCGCATGGCCGCGCTCGAAGACCTCTCGCGTGATCGTCTCGCTCCAGTCGCCGTCGTGGCGCTTGTGGCGCAGGCGGTAACGGTCGATCTGGAAGCGGCCCTTGTAGACGGTGGCCTTCTCGACGATCTCGACGTCGTCGCGGCTGAGCGCCGGGTCGGGGCCGAGAGCGGGAGGCCGCGTCACGATTTGAGCGTGCCGCTCATGAACAGCTGCGCGAGCCCCGCCACGAACTGCGCGATCTCCTCGGGCGTCTTCGGCTCGAGATAGGGGACGGCGCCGTTGCAGAGGGCCACCGCGGCGGTGGCGGCGAGGCGGCAATCGAGATCGGCCGCCACTTCGCCGCGCTGGACGCCGCGCCGCAAGAGATCTTCCCAGAGCTTGGTGTAGCGCCGCGCGAGCCGGTTCATCTCCGGCACGACCTCGGCCGGCAGGAAGCGGCGATTGTGCGCGAAGCAGGTGACGTAGTGACGCCGCCCGCCCTGGAGATGGTTGGCGATCGCGTCGCGGATCATCTCGCGCGTCGTCACGCTCGAAGCGAGCGTCTTCTCGAGATGGTCGGCGAACTCCGATCCGCCGATGCGGCAGATCTCCTCCAGCGCGGCCTCCTTCGATTCGAAATAGTAATAGAGGCTGCCCGGCTGCATGCCGAGCCGGTCCGCGATGTCGCGCGTCGTCGCGGCATGGAAGCCTTTCTTGGCGAACACCTCGGCGGCGGCATCCATGATCTCGCGGCGGCGGCGAAGCTGGCGCGGGCGGCCGGGCTGAGGCTGTGCAACGCTGGCCGTTTCGCTCATCGAGCCAATCCACTGCTGTTGGGCGCCTCGCTTAGCATCGCGGCTGCCACGTGTCGAGCGAAAGAGCGCCGCGCGGCCGCGGTCGTGATAGAGTTCGAACACCGGTCAGAGGAGAGGCGCGCATGAGCGAGGGTGCGACGGGAACCGCGGCGAAGCTGTTCGGGCAAGCGCCGGCGCCGGGCGAAGTCGTCGTCGCCGAGGTCGGCTTCGGCCGCTACGCGCAGGTCGTCTACGACGGCAAGCATCGCCTGACCGCCGACGAGCCGGTCGAATCGGGCGGACTCGACACCGGGCCGAGCCCCTATCGCCTGCTGCTGGCGGCGCTCGGCGCCTGCACCTCGATGACGCTGCGCATGTACGCCGAGCGCAAGAAATGGCCGCTGCGCCACGTCGCGGTGCGGCTGCGCCACAGCAAGTCGCACGCCCAGGACAGCGCCGGAACCGAGGACAAGCCGGCCAAGATCGACCATATCGAACGCGAAATCGAATTGTCGGGCGAGCTTAGCGACGAGCAGCGCCGGCGGCTGCTCGAGATCGCCAACAAATGCCCGGTGCACCAGACGCTCGAGCGGCGCAACGAGATCGTGACGGCCCTGCGCCCGGCCGGGTGACGGTCAGCGCCCGAGGAGCCGCATCAGCCGCGGCGGGCGCGGATGTTCGGGGTCGAGGCGCGTCGCGCGCTCGCACGCATCGGCGGCCTCGGCGCGGCGACCGAGCCGGAACAGCACTTCGCAAAGATCGGCGTAGTTTTCCGGATCCGAGCAAGAGCGCGCGAGCACGGCCGCCACGTTGGCCGCGCCGCCGAGCCGGGCAAGCAGGAACGCGCGCCATTCGAGGGCATCGGCGAGATCGCCCTTCTCGAGCGCACGCGAGGCGATGGCGCGATTGAGATAGTAGAGCGCGTCGCCGTCGCGGCCGGCGCGCAGGACCTCGAGCACCGGCGCGAGGTCGAATTTCGCGTTTGCGTGCGCGGCGGGCGGCTGCAGCAGCAGGGCGAGAAGGAACAGGCTGCGCTTCATGGGGGCAGACTCCTTTTGGAATGCGGGTCGGCGGCGGCCCGCGCGGCCTCGGCTAGCACGGGCTCAGAGACGGCAGGCATGGCGCCGGCGCCGAGGTCGAGGCGCCGGAGCTTCGGCGCGAAGATCGCGGCGCCGGCGGCGATGAGGATCGTGACAATGCCGCCGAGCCAGACCGAGCGCACCGTGCCGAGCGCCGCCGCCGCGACGCCGCTTTCGAACGCGCCGATCTCGTTCGAGGCGCTGATGAAGATCATGTTCACCGCCGCGATGCGCCCGCGCATGTGCTCGGGCGAATGCAGACGCAGGATCGCGCGGCGGATGACGACGCTGATGCCGTCGAAGGCGCCGCTCGCGGCCAACGCCAACAGCGAGAGATAGAAGTTCTCCGACAGCGCGAACACGATGATGCTCACGCCGAAGCCGACCACGGCGAGCATCAGGTTCCGCCCAGCGTGGCGGATCGGCGGATGGCGCGTCGACCACAGCATGATGAGGATACCGCCGGCGGCCGGTGCGGCGCCGAGCAGGCCCACGCCGGTGGCGCCGATCTTCAGGATCTCGGCGGCGAAAACAGGAATGAGTGCCACGGCGCCGCCGAACAGCACCGCGAACAGATCGAGGGCCATCGAGCCGACCAGCACCTGGTTGCCGAACACGAAACGCACGCCGATCGCGATGCTGCGGAAGATCGATTCGCCATCGGGCGGCACCGGCTTGGGCTTTTTCGCGATGCCGGCAATGGCGAGCACAGCGCCGGCATGCAGAACCGCCATGCCGCCATAGGTGGCGACCGGGCCGGCGAGGTCGTAGGCGATGCCGCCCAGCGCCGGGCCGAGGATCGCCGTGCTCTGCCACACCGTGCTGTACCAGCTCGAGGCGTTGAGCGTGAGGTGCTGCGGCACCACCTGCGCCTCGAATGCGATCGAGGCGGGATCGTGGAAGCCGCGCGCGATGCCGGCCACGAACACGACCGCGAAGAGGGCGAGCACCGACGTCGCCGGGCCGTCGAGCGAAATCAGCGCGAAGCCGACCGCGCAGGCGAAGGAGAGCGTGCGCGTCGAGAGGATGATCGCGCGCCGGTCGGTGCGGTCGGCGACGTGGCCGCCGTAGAGCGAGGTCGCGATCGCCGGCACGGCCTCGACCAGGCCCAGGATGCCGAGCATCAGCGGGCTCTTGGTGAGCGCGTAGACCTGGTAGCCGACGACGTCGGCGAGGGCGCGGTTGGCGAGCCCGGCCAGCCCCGAGGCCAGCAGCATCAGGCGGA
>SBBV01000162.1 GCA_005240015.1 Candidatus Odyssella thessalonicensis
CGATCCGCTGGCGCAGCTACGAATATCTGGCGGCGACCGGCGCGGAGCGCGACTTCCTCGAGCGCCACATGGCGCGCCTCGAGCGCCTGACCGGTCACGACATCGCTCCTGCCGCGTCCTGGCCGGAGACGAATCTGATGATCCTCTTCGTGCCCGAGGACCGCTACACGGCGATCATCGAGCGCTATCTGGCGCCCGAGCGGCGCCACCTCCTCGGCCGCCACGCCAGCACCAGCTGCCTGGGCCTCGTGCGCAGCTACCGCATCACGTTCGAGATCGAGCTTGCGGTTGTCATCATCCCCATCGACCGCGCGCGCTCGCGCGGGCTCGCGGCCGCATGCATCGCCGAAGAGACCACGCAGGCGCTCGGCCTCACCAACGATGTCGAACTGCCGGGAACGCTATTCAACGATCGCGGGGAGGCGCGCGACCTCACGCCGCTCGACGAGCTGCTCGTGCGCCTGCTCTACGACCGGCGCCTCAGGCCCGGCATGCGGCGCGAAGAAGCGCTCGCGGCCGCGCGCGAAGCGCTGCCGCGGCTGCGTGCCGGCATGCGTTGATGCGTCAGCCGGCCTTCCGGCGCGGCGCCGCCTCGTATTCGTCGTGACGGCGCCACCACTCGTAGGGCGGAGTCTGTGGCCAGCCTGCCGGTGAATCTTCCCACCGCTCCTGGCGCCCATAGGGCGTGAGATCGAGGAAGGTCCAGGGCGCGCCCAGCGCCTCGACGCCGCGCGCGGTCGTGAAATAGGTGCGATAGACGTCGTCGCCGTCGCGCAGGAACACGCTCAGGCCGTGGTGCTCGCCGCTATCGTCGGTGACGCCGAAATCGCGGTTGAAGTCGCTTTCCTCGGACGAGTACCACGGCACGTCCCAGCCCATGCGCTTCTTGTAGGCCTCGAGGTTCTTGAGCGGCGCACGCGAGACGAACACGAACGACGTGTCGCGCGCGTGGAGGTGCGAAAGATGGGGCACCTGATCGGCGAAGAACGAGCAGCCGGGACAGCCGGCGTTGGGCCAGCCGTCGACGCCGGGCGCGAACATGAAGTGATAGAGAATGAGCTGGCGGCGGTCCTCGAACATGTCGATGAGGTGCGCCCTGCCGCGCGGCCCGTCGAAAACGTAATCCTTTGCGATGCGCACCATGGGCTGGCGCCGGCGCTCGGCGGCGAGCGCGTCGCTGGCGCGTGTGTGCGCCTTTTCCTTCGCGACAAGCCTCTCGTGCGCGGCTTTCCATTCGGCGGGCGAGACGATGCGGGGCAGGGCCTTGGGACTCTTGCTGGCCATGTCGGGTCTCCATTGATGCAACGGAGCGGCTTGCCCGAGGAACGATCGGCGCAGCAGGAGGCCGACAGGCGGCCCCCGATATTTCATGCTTGCCGAGGTTGCCGGGAGGCAAAGGAAAATCGGCGTGTCGGTCACTAAAAGTGACTTTATGCCGCTGGGGTGGTAGGTTCCTTTTGGCTACCTATTTCCAAACAGCGGCCGAAACCAACGGCGCGCGACGTCAAGGGAGAGAGCATCATGACCGGCCTCCGCCGCTCGTCGACCTGCCCCATGGACGCGATCCTGCGCCTGCTGATGGGGCCGTGGACCACCTACATCCTCTGGGTCTTGCGCAATGACGGGCCGACGCGCTTCGGCGCGTTGAAGCGCAAGGTGGCCGGGATCTCGGCCAAGATCCTGACCGAGCGGCTGCGCCTGCTCGAAGAGGCCGCGATCATCCAGCGCCACTACAAGCCGACGATTCCGCCGCAGGTGACCTACAGCCTGTCGCGGCGCGGCCACGAGCTGGCGCCGGTGCTCGATCAGCTCGATGAGATCGCGCGGCGCTGGAGCGCCGAGAACGAAGCGCGCGCCAGCGCAAGGGCGGCGGAGTAGGGCTTCTCCTCCCCCGCGCAGCGGGGGAGGCCGGGAGGGGGCGACTCCGGCCTGATCGAGATTCTCGTTCGACTGGCCCCCTCCGCGCGCTTCGCGCGCACCTCCCCCGCAAGCGGGGGAAGAAAGATCAGCGCGAATAGAACTCGACGACGAGGTTCGGTTCCATCCGCACCGGATAGGGCACATCGGAGAGCTGCGGGATGCGGACGAGCTTGCCCTTCTTGGCCTTGTGATCGACCTCGAGATAGGCGGGCACGTCACGCTCCGGCGATTCGACGGCTTCGAGCACGATCGGCAGCTCCTTGGCCTTGGGCTTGAGCTCGACCGTGTCGCCCTCCTTGAGGAGATACGACGGGATGGTGACGCGCTTGCCGTTCACGAGCACATGGCCGTGCGAAACGAACTGGCGCGCGGCAAAAGGCGTCGGCAAGAATTTCAGGCGATAGACGACCGTATCGAGCCGGCGCTCGAGCAGGCCGACGAGCTGCTCTCCGGTGTCGCCCTTGCGGCGCGCGGCCTCGTGGTAATAGCGGCGGAACTGGCGCTCGCCGATATTGGCGTAGTAGCCCTTGAGCTTCTGCTTGGCGTGGAGCTGCGTGCCGTAGTCGGAGATCTTGCGCCGGCGATTGGCGCCGTGCTGGCCGGGGCCGGCTTCCGACTTGTTGACGGGGCTCTTGGCGCGGCCCCAGAGGTTCACGCCGAGCCGGCGCGAAATCTTCTCCTTGGCGGTATGACGCTTGGTCATCCTGCTTGGTCCTTTCCCGGGCCGCTGCCGGCCCGATGTCGATGTTGTCCGGATAGGCCCGTTTCCTCTGGAAACCCAGAAAACGGGCGGGGCCGCACCCCTTGGGATCGCGGCCCGCGTTCTCCGAAAGCGGCGCGGACTATATCCGCCCGACCGGTGTTGTCAAAGGCGCTGCGGCGGCGCGATGGAAGCGTGATTGCCGCAGGCCGGCCGAAGGCTACGCTTGCCAAACCGGGCGGCAACGGCCCGGACCGGGGGACAACACAAAACCGGAGGAAACGTCATGCGTATCGCGTCAATCGTGCCCGCCGCGCTGGGCACGGCAATGTTCGTCGCCCTTGCCCAGACCGCGTCGGCGCAAGGCCAGGTCATACCCTACGGCCCGCCGATCACGCTCGAAACGGCGAAGAAGGCGATGGCGGCGGCCGAGGCCGAGGCGAAGAAGAACAACTGGCCCGTCGTCATCTCGATCATCGACAGCGGCGGCCATATCGTGCTGCTGCAGCGGCTCGACAACACGCAGCTCGGCAGCATCGAGATCGCGACCGGCAAGGCGCTGACCGCGCTCAAGCTGCGCCGGCCGTCCAAGGCACTGCAAGACGCGATCGCCAGCGGCGGCGCGGGCCTGCGCATGCTCGCCATCTATCCCGGCGTGACTCCGCTCGAAGGCGGCATCCTGGTCGTCTCGGGCGGCAAGATCATCGGCGCGATCGGCGTATCCGGCGTCGCGTCCGACCAAGACGCGGTCGTCGCCCGGGCGGGCGCGGAGGCCGCGAAGTAGCCGAGGCGGCAGCACCGGCGCGACCTTCACGAGCCGCGCCGGCGCGGCGGCTTGATCCCGCGCGCCTCGAGGTCGCGCCGGCGCTGGACCAAGGCCTTCACCACGCCGCGCAGCGAGCGCACCTCGGGCTCGGTCAGGTTCGCGCGCAGGAAGATGCTGCGCAGGTTGCGCACCATCGCCGGGCGCTTGTCGGGCGGGTAGAGATAGCCCGATTCGTCGAGCTCGCGTTCGAGGTGCTCGAACAGCTTCAGGATATCGTCCTGCGTCGCGAGCTCGGTCGGGCCGCCGTGCTGTTCGAGCGTCGGGATGAACTTGGCCGGCGTCGTATCGGCGGCGAGGCGCCATTCATACGCGACGATCAGCACCGCCTGCGCGAGATTGAGCGAGGCGAAGGCCGGGTTGAGCGGCACCTCGATGATCGAGCCGGCGAAGCTCACCTGATCGGTGGTGAGGCCCCAGCGCTCGGGACCGAACAGGATGGCGACACGCTCGCCCCTGGCCTGAGCGGCGCGCATTTCGGCGGCGGCGGCGCGCGGCGTCAGCACGGCCTTCACCACTTCGCGCGGGCGCGCGGTGGCGGCATAGACGTGATGGCAATCGGCGATCGCCTCGGCAATGCCGGCGAAGACGCGCGCCTTCTCGATCACGAGATCGGCGCCCGAGGCGGCGCTCACCGCCTTTTCGTTGGGCCAGCCGTCGCGCGGCTCGACCAGGCGGAGATCGGCGAGGCCGCAATTGAGCATCGCGCGCGCGGCCGTGCCGATGTTCTCGCCGAGCTGCGGCCCCACGAGCACGATTGCCGGTCCGGTGGGATCGATCCCGGCCGTGCCGCGGGATTTGTCGGTACCGGCCATGGCGCGGCTCACGCCGCCGCTCGCGTCTTCTCGCGCAGCAGCTTATAATAGATCGCGTCCTTGAGCGCCTGATAGGACGCGTCGATGATGTTGGGCGAGATGCCGACGGTCGACCAGCGCGCGCCGGAATCGTCGGCCGATTCGATCATCACGCGCGTGATCGCGGCGGTGCCGGCCTGCGGCGTCAAGATGCGCACCTTGTAGTCGGTGAGGCGCATGTTCTCGAGCGTGGGGTAGGGGCGGAGCAGCGCCTTGTTCATGGCATGCGCGAGCGCGTCGACGGGTCCGTTGCCTTCGCCCACCTCGTGAAAGAGCCGGTTGCCGACGCGCATCTTCGCCACCGCCTGCGAGACGGTGACGAGCGTGCCGCGCGCGTTGAAGCGGCGTTCGACGTCGACGCGGAAGCTCTCCATCTCGAAATAGTCGGGGATGCCGTGCAAGAGCTGGCGCGCAAGCAGCTCGAAGCTCGCCTCGGCGCCGTCATAGGCATAGCCGTCGTGCTCGCGCGCCTTCACGTCCTCGACGAGGCGCGCGATCTTCGGATGATCGGGCGCAACGTCGATGCCGATCTCGCGCAGGCGCTCGAGGACGTTCGAGCGCCCGGCCTGATCGGAGACGACGATGGCGCGCCGGTTGCCGACCTTGGCGGGATCGATGTGCTCGTAGGTGCGCGGATCCTTGGTGACGGCCGAGACGTGGAGCCCGCCCTTGTGCGCGAACGCGCTGTCGCCGACATAGGGCTGGTGGCGGTTCGGGCTCTTGTTGAGCAGCTCGTCGAGCATGCGCGAGACGTGCTTCAGCTGCGCGAGCTGCTTGTCCGAGACGCCGATCTCGAACTCGGTCTTGAGCTTCAGGCTCGCGATCAGCGAGATCAGGTTGGCATTGCCGCAGCGCTCGCCGAGGCCGTTGATCGTGCCCTGGATCTGCCGCGCGCCGGCATCGACCGCGGCCAAGGAATTGGCGACGGCGTTCTCGGTGTCGTTGTGCGCATGGATGCCGAGCCGGTCGCCGGGGAGCACTTTCGCGACTTCCGACACGATCCGATGGATCTCGGCCGGCAGCGTGCCGCCGTTCGTGTCGCAGAGCACGAGCCAGCGCGCGCCCGCCTCGTAGGCGGCTTTCAGGCAATCCAGCGCGTATTGCGGATTGGCCTTGTAGCCGTCGAAGAAATGCTCGGCGTCGTACATCGGCTCGGCGCCGCGCTTCTTCGCCTGCGCCACGCTCTCGCCGATCATGGCGAGGTTCTCCTTGAGCGAGGCGCCGAGCGCGACCTTCACGTGGAAGTCCCAGGCCTTGCCCACCATGCACACGGCCTTGGCCTTGGTGGCCAAGATCGCAGCAAGACCCGGATCGTTCTGCACGCTGCGGCCAGGCCGCCGCGTCATGCCGAAGGCGGTGAAGACCGCGCGCCTCAACGCCGGCGGGTCGGCGAAGAACGCATCGTCGGTGGGGTTGGCGCCGGGCCAGCCGCCTTCGATGTAGTCGACGCCCAACGCATCGAGCTCGCCCGCGATGTGGCGCTTGTCGGCGACCGAGAAATCGACGCCCTGCGTCTGCGCCCCGTCGCGCAACGTCGTGTCGAAGAGGTAGACGCGCTTCGACGAGGTCATGACGCCCTGCGCCATGTCGTGCCCGTCGGCCCGTCCTCGAGGATGACGCCCTGCTGCGCGAGCTCGGTGCGGATGCGGTCGGCTTCCTTGAAGTTCTTGGCATTGCGCGCGGCCAAGCGCAGATCGATGAGCTCCGCGATCTTCTTCTCGTCGATGGCGGCGGGGGATTTGGGCGGCTGCCAGCGGAACCAGGCATCGGGCGAAGACTGCAGCAGCCCGAGCAGCGCGCCCTCGGCCGCTATGATCGCCTTGGCCGCGCGCACCTTCGCCGGATCGTCCTCCTTGAGCGCGAGGCCGGAATTGTAATGCAGCGATGCGAGCGCCACCGCGGTGTTGAGATCGTCGTTGAGAGCCTCGAGCGCACCGGCCGGCTCGACGCCCTGCTCGGCCTCGACATTCGCGACGCGCGCGAGCGCGCGATAGAAGTAGTCGAGATCCGCTTTCGCCTCGCGCAGGCCCTCTTTCGTGAACTCGAGCGGCGAGCGGTAGTGCGTCTTCAAGAGCAGGAGACGCAGCGCCTCGCCCGGGAACTCGTCAAGCAGGTCGCGCACCTTGTCGATGTTGCCGACCGACTTCGCCATCTTCTCGCCGCCGCGTTCGATGAAGCCGTTGTGCAGCCAATAGCGCACGAACGGCCTGCCGTTGCAGCACTCGCTTTGCGCGATCTCGTTCTCGTGGTGGGGGAAGACGAGATCGAGCCCGCCGGCATGGATGTCGAAGGTCTCGCCGAGATGCGTCCGCGCCATCGCCGAGCACTCGATGTGCCAGCCGGGGCGGCCGCGGCCCCAAGGGCTGTCCCAGCCGGGCAGATCCGGCGTCGACGGCTTCCACAAGACGAAATCGGCCGGATCCTTCTTGTAGGGCGCGACGTCGACGCGCGCCCCGGCGATGAGATCGTCGCGGTTCTTCCGCGAGAGCAGGCCGTAGACGTGCTGCGGCAGCGGCGGGCGCTCCATCATCGCCGGCACGTGGAACAGCACGTGGCCTTGCGCCTCGTAGGCATAGCCCTTCTCGACGAGCGTCTCGATCATCGCCTTGATCTCGGCGATCGTGCCGGTGGCGGTCGGCTCGACGCTCGGCGGCAAGCAGCCGAGCTCGGCGATGTCCTCGTGGAACCAGCGCGTCGTCTCGGCCGTGAGCGCGCCGATCGCGACGCCGCGCTCCTTGGCGCGATTGTTGATCTTGTCGTCGATGTCGGTGATGTTGCGGACGTACTTCACCTGCGCGGCGCCGTATTGCCGGCGCAGCAGCCGGAAGAGCACGTCGAACACCACGATCGGGCGCGCGTTGCCGATATGGATGCGGTCGTAGACCGTGGGGCCGCACACATACATGCGCACGTTCTTGGGATCGAGCGGGCGGAACTCTTCCTTCTGGCGCGTGAGCGTGTTGTGGAGGCGGAGCACGGCGGCCTCGGCGTCTGGCAGTGGGCGGGTTGGTTAGCAGAGCCTCGCCGGAGCGTCCAGCGGCGCACTATCGCTGCGCGTGACCGCGCGCGGTCTTGTGCAGCAGGAACCAGGCGGCAAGGCCGCTCGCCAGCTGTACAGCGGCGAGGATGTAGTTCCAGAAACCGCCGACGATCACGAGCCAGGCGGCGGCGACCGCGGTGAAGGCCGCGATCAGCGCTAGGTTCGGCCAGAACGCCGCGCGGCGGCCGGCCTCGCCGAAGAAGAGGGCGTTGAAGAGCGCGCTTACCGCCGGCGCCACGATCGCGGGCAAGAGGTAGATCGCCCAGAGCAGCGCCGCGCCGGCGAAGGTGTCGCCCGAAAGCTCGCCCAACGCCCGGCTCAGCGCGATCAGCACCAAGGTGACGACAACGACGTAGAGCACCACGGCCGTCACCGGCGCCGCGATCAGTGCCGCGCGGTGGCGCGGCGTCGCGGCCGCAGCGTCGCGGGGACGGTCGCTCATCTCCCGGCGGCCAAGCCGGACATGCAGAGATTGGGCATTGACGCGGCTCCCCGTCGGTGCGACGAGCGTCGCACCTTCTGGCGTTGCTGTTAGTCTCACCGCCACGGCACGGAATCAAGAGGAGGGAGCAAGATGCAGGGCAAGATCGCGCTCGAGGAGCATTTCTCTATCGAGGACACGCTGATGGATTCCGCGGGCTTCCTGGGCGAGCACGTGTGGGAGGAGCTCAAGAGCCGCCTGCTCGACATCCACGGCAAGCGCTTGGCGCAGATGGATCAGCACGGGATCGAGATCACGATCCTCTCGCTCAACGCGCCGGCGGTGCAGGCGATCGCCGACCGGAAGCGCGCCTACGACGTGGCGCGGAAGGCCAACGATTTCCTCGCCGAGCAGGTGAGGAAGAACCCACGCCGCTTCCAGGCCTTCGCCGCCCTCCCGATGCAGGATCCCGAGCGCGCCACGCGCGAATACGAGCGCTGCATCAAGGAGCTCGGCTTCGTCGGCGCGCTGGTGAACGGCTTCTCGCAGATCGACGACCCCAAATCGGCCGTCTATCTCGACCTGCCGCAATACCGGGACTTCTGGGGCGTGGTCGAGAAGCTCGACTACCCGTTCTATCTGCACCCGCGCAATCCGCTGCCGCACATGGCCCAGATCTACGAGGGCCACCCCTGGCTGCTCGGCCCAACCTGGGCGTTCGGCCAGGAGACCGCCGTCCACGCGCTCCGGCTCATGGGCTCGGGCCTGTTCGACAAGTATCCAGGCCTCAAGATCGTGCTCGGCCACCTGGGCGAGGGGCTGCCCTACAGCATCTGGCGCGTCGACAACCGCAACGCCTGGACCAAGGCCAAGCCCAAATATCCGGCCAAGCGCAAGATCGGCGAATATTTCCAGCAGCACTTCTGGCTCACGACCTCGGGCAATTTCCGCACCCAGACCCTGATCGACGCGATGCTCGAGATCGGCTCGGACCGGATCCTGTTCTCGACCGACTGGCCGTTCGAGAACATCGATCACGCCGCGATCTGGTTCGACGCCGCCACGATCAGCGAGCTCGACCGCCAGAAGATCGGGCGGCTCAACGCGAAGGCGCTGTTCAAGCTTTGACGCGCGTGGCGCACAGGGACTGACGGCGGCAGGGCGATCAGGCCGTCCCCATGAAAACACCGACATTCACCGACAATCACCGACATTTCCCGACATTCGCCGACATCGTGCCGGGGCCTGCCACCCGTCGCCGAAGCCCACCGCCCGGGCGTTTGGTGGACGCATTCGTAGGCATTTGGCGTGCGAAAGCTCAGATCGCCGTCTGCCGGCGCCAGGACCAGGTCGAGAGGTCGCGGATCAGCGAGCGCGTGGCCTCGACCGCGCTCGGCCGGGGCGCGGCCGCGCCGGGCTCATCGAGGAAGCGCATCTCGTCGGTGCCCTGGTCGATGCGCCAGTCGGGGCCGAGCTCCTTGTAGTAGAGGAACGTGCACTCGAAGGTCGTGCCGACCAGGAGCGCGTCGACGGCGCCGCTGTTGCCGGCGAGCGGCAGGATCGCGCGCGTGACGACGCATTCCGGCAGGCCTTCGGCGAAATAGCGGTTGCGGCACCAGAGCGGGCGGCGGCTGTCCCAGGCGAGCGAATGGTGACGCCGCGCGGCGGCGAGCCGCGGGCCCTTCAGCACGTCCTTGAACAGCTTGTTGGCGACGTTGGTGCCGTAGTGGCTGACGATGGCGCCGCCGGTAAGGCCGAAGCGGAACTCGCCGGCCTCGTCGCGATGGACGACGTGCAGATTCGGCAGTAGCGCCGGGATTTCGGCCGGATCGATGTCGCGCCGGTGCGGGAGGCCGTCCTGCGCCTTCGACGACCAGTACGCGTAAAGGGGACCGAGAATGCGAGAGCGTTCGACCAGCGGGGACATGGCTCAATCTCGCTCTGATAACGCCGGCGATTAGGCGCCCCGCGAGCCGCATTAACAATTTATCGGAGGAGTTAGGCCGAAGAGGCTAAACCGATTGCTCGATACGCCATGACAACGACGGCGAGACGGGCCTGGAGGTGGGAGGGGGCGAGTCGGGAGAGATTCGGGTTTGGCCGGACTGGCCGCACCCCTGCCCGCCCCGCAAGCGGGGCGGGAGAAGCTGCTAACTCGGCGCCCGAAACCCGTTCGTGATCGGGTAGCGGCGGTCGCGGCCGAAGGAGCGGCGCGTGATCTTGACGCCGGGCGGCGCCTGGCGGCGCTTGTATTCGGCGCGGTCGAGCATCTGCCAGACCCGCTGCACGGTCGCGCGCTCGAAGCCTTTCGCCACGATGTCGTCGAGCCGCATCTCGTGCTCGATGAGGCACTCGAGGATGCCGTCCAAGATCGCGTAGGGCGGCAGCGTGTCTTCGTCCTTCTGGTCGGGCTTGAGCTCGGCCGAGGGCGGCTTGGTGATGACGCGCTCGGGGATCAATGCGCCGTCGGGACCGAGGGCGCCTTGTGGCTTGTGTGCATTGCGCCAGCGCGAGAGCTTGAAGACGTCGGTCTTGTACACGTCCTTCAGCACCGAGTAGCCGCCGCACATGTCGCCGTAGAGCGTGGCGTAGCCCACCGACATCTCGGATTTGTTCCCGGTCGAGAGCACCATGTGGCCGAACTTGTTGGAGAGGGCCATCAGCGTGATGCCGCGCGCGCGCGCCTGGATGTTCTCCTCGGTGGTGTCGGGTGTGCGGCCGCCGAAGGCGGGCTTCAGCATGCGCGCGAAAGCCTCCATCGCCGGCGTGATCGCGATCACGTCGTGGCGTGCGCCGGTGAGGCGCGCCACCGCGGCTGCGTCCTCGTGGCTTTCGACCGAGGTGTAGGGCGAGGGCATCATCACGCACCACACCTTGTCGGCGCCGAGCGCGTCGACGGCGACCGCGGCGGAGAGCGCCGAATCGATGCCGCCGGAAAGCCCGAGCGCCACGCCGGGGAAGCGGTTCTTCCGCACATAGTCGCGCAGGCCCAGCATCATCGCGTTGTAGATCGCCTCGAGCCGCTCCGGCTGGGCGTGGATCTCGCCCGGCGCGCAGCTCCACGCGCCGTTGCTGCCGCGCGCCCAGCGCGTGGTCATCACGTGCTCGCGCCAGGCCGGCGCCTGCGCGGCAAGGCGCCGGTCGGCGTTCAGCACGAAAGACGCGCCGTCGAACACCAGCTCGTCCTGGCCGCAGACCTGGTTGACATAGACCAACGGCAGGTCGGCCTCGACCACGCGCTGCACGGCGAGGTTCATGCGCTGGTCGAGCTTGTCGCTCTCGTAGGGGCTGCCGTTGGGCACGACGAGCAGCTCGGCGCCGGATTCCTGCAGCGTCTCGGTCACGTCGGGGGTCCACATGTCCTCGCAGATCATGAGCCCCACGCGCACGCCGCGGAAATTCACCGGGCCCGGCGGCGGTGCGGCGACGAAGACGCGCTTCTCGTCGAACACGCCGTAGTTCGGCAGGTCGTGCTTGTACCGCTTGGCGACGATGACGCCGGCATCGAGCAGGAGCGCGGCGTTGTAGAGCTTGCCGTTCTCGCGCCACGGGGCGCCCACGATCATGGCCGGCCCGCCATCCTTGGTCTCGGCCGCGAGGTCCTCGACCGCGGCGGCGGCGCGGTCCTGGAACAGCGGCTTCAATACCAGGTCCTCGGGCGGATAGCCGGAGACGACGAGCTCGGGGAACACGACGAGGTCGGCGCCCTGGCGCCCGGCCTCGGCGCGGGCGGCGCGGATGCGCTCCAGGTTGCCCGCGATGTCGCCCACCGTGGTGTTGATCTGGGCGAGGGCGAGATTGAGCTTGTCGGTCATCGGACCAATAAACTAGGACGGGCAGCGGCCGAAGCGGAGTTCCGATCGGGGAAGTGCAGGTATGCGCCGGGCGGGCCGAATGCCGATACGGCGTCGGCGAGTCCACCCAACGCAACCTGTGGCTAGGAGTAGGAGCGGGGCCGGTGTGTGTCAACGCGCGGGCGGCGTCGATCAGCCTCAGGGTTTCAAGCGGTAGCCGGTCGCGAACATCCGCATGCACAGGAGGAAAAGCAGGAGCGCCGTGCCGGCGAGCCCGGCGGCGCCGATCGCCAGGTTCGATTCCGCAAAGCCCACATAGCCGCTGCGAAAGCCGTCGATCAGGTAAAACACGGGATTGAAGCGGATCGCCTCCTGCATGGAGCGCGGCAGCATCTCGATCGAATAAAACGTACCCGAGAGCAGCGTCAGCGGTGCCACGACGATCTGCGACATGAAGGCGATGTGCTCCATCTTTCGCGCCAGCACGCCGCCGACGATGCCGAGAAGAGAAAACAGCAAGCTTCCCCCGAGCGCGAAGTACAGGATCTGCGCCGCGGCCGCCACGGAATCGGGGGCGCCGGCGAAGGGCCACATCAGCGCGCCCAGGAGCAAGCCCAACACCAGGCCGCGCGTCACCCCGCCGAGCGCGTAGCCGAGCGTGAGCTCGGCGGGGCGCAGCGGCGCCATGAGGATGTCGGCAATCGTCCCGCTCTGCTTCGCGATGAGGATCGACGATGACGTGTTGGCGAACGCGTTCTGCAGCATCGTCATGGCGATAAGGCCGGGCGCGAGGAAATGCAGGTAGTCGCTACCGTGGACGCCCGCGCGCGCCTGGCCCATCACGAGGCCGAAGATCAGGAGCAGCAACAGCGCGAACACGATCGGGCCGATCAAGGTCTGGACCCAGACCACGAGGAACCGCCGGATTTCCCTCGCGGCCAGCGTGCGCAAACCGAGCCAGTTGAAGCGGCCGACGTGGCGTACCGTCAGCGCCATGACACTCGCCGTATCAATCCGTCCCGATGAGGGGCGGCCAGAATTTCGCGTAAACGCCGCCCTGATAGGCGAAGGCGGCGGCGGCCAGCAGGAGCAGTATGCCGCCGATCCGCTCGATGCGCGGAACCAGGAACATCAGCCGCTGCATGCGCATCAGGACGCCCGCCGCGGCGCCGACCACGAGGATCGGCACACCCCGCGCCAGTCCGAAGACGAACAGGAGAAGGGCGCCCATCGCGACGTCGCCGGTGGTCGCGGCGCCCATCAGCACCGGCAGGATCAGCGGCGTGCATGCGGGACAGGTGGTGAGGCCAAAAGGTATGCCGAGGAGAAAGGCTGCCCCGAAGCCGCCGACCAGCCTGGGA
>SBBV01000043.1 GCA_005240015.1 Candidatus Odyssella thessalonicensis
GCGGCGGCGGGGGCGGCGCGGCGCGGCGCTCGAGCGACGGCGGCGTCTCGGCGCGGCGCTCCGGCGGGCGCGGCGGCGGCGCGTCGGTGCGGCGCTGCGGCTCGGGCGGGCGCGGTGCGGCGCGGCCGCCCTTCTCGACCTGGCCAAGGCGGAAGTCGGTGTCGTTCTTGTAGCGCTCGAAGTCGCGCGCGAGCTCGCGCTGGCGCGCGTCGAGCGACTCGATCTTGTCGGTCAGGCGCTGGATCAGGCGCTCGAGCTCGTCGAGCCGTCGGTTCAGCTGGACCGCGGCATCGGGCGCCATCTGCGCAAGCTCGACGCGGATCGCCTGCGCCTCGCGCCGCCCTTCGTCGAGCGCGCCGCGGAGCGCCGACGGCGTCCCGGCGGCGGCGGGAAGGGAAAGCGCGAGCACGAACAGCGCGGCCGGAAGCATGCGCGCGCGACGGTTGATGACGGTCATGGTGGGGCGGCCCCTGGCCGATCGTTGTGGCTCGTTTTCCTATACGGACGCTAGGGGCGTAGCGTGGCGAAACAAGGGCGCCGCCGCAACCCGTTTGCGGCCCGATTGGCAACCGCGCCGGCCTGGCCTAGATGATGCCGTTGCCATAGGAGGCGTGGTCATGGGCATCCTGGTCGACGGCCAGTGGCGCGACGAGGAATTGACGAGCGAAACCGGCGCGCGCGGCGAGTTCCAGCGCATCGAAAGCCGCTTCCGCGACCGCATCACGGGCGACGGCTCCTCGGGCTTCAAGGCCGAGGCCGGGCGCTATCATCTCTACGTCGCGCATAGCTGTCCCTGGGCGCACCGCACGCTGATCTTCCGTGCGTTGAAGAAGCTCGAGCGCGCGATCAGCGTCGCCTATGCAATTCCCGGCATGCGCGCCCAGGGCTGGACCTACGAGGCCAATCCCGCCTTCCCCGATTGCACGCGGGACACGGTCAACAATTTCCGTCATCTGCGCGAGGCCTACACCGCGACCGACGCCAGCTACACCGGCAAGGTGACGGTGCCGACGCTCTGGGACACGAAGACGCGGCGCGTGCTCAACAACGAATCGTCCGAGATCATCCGCATGCTCAACGGCGAGTTTCGCGGCATCGCCGGGGACGACACCGATTTCTATCCGCCGCCGCTGCGCGCCGAGATCGATCGCGTCAACGAGTTCGTCTACGCCAACGTCAACAACGGGGTCTATCGCTGCGGCTTCGCGCGCTCGCAGGAGGCCTACGAGGCCGCCTACGATACGCTGTTCCAGGCGCTCGACGAGCTCGAGGCGCGGCTCGGGCGCCAGCGCTATCTCGTCGGCAACCGCCTGACCGAGGCGGACTGGCGTCTATTCCCGACCCTCGTGCGCTTCGACGTCGCCTATTTCTCGATCTTCAAGTGCAACAAGAAGCGCATCGCCGACTACCCAAATCTCTCCAACTACATGCGCGAGCTCTACGCGGTGCCCGGCATCGCGGCCACCGTGAAGCCGCGCTACTACGTGATCGGCTACTACTCGATCGCGAAGCTCAATCCCACCGGCGTCATCCCGAAGGGCGTACCGCTCGATCTCTCCGCACCGCACGACCGCGCAAGGCTCGCGGCGTAGCGGCCGGCCGCAGCGACGCTTTACGTCTGCCTCCATCCTTCGAGGCCCTGCGAACGCCAAGTGGCGTTCCCAGGGCGCCTCAGGATGAGGATTTAGGTTGCATGCAAATATGAGCCTCATCCCGAGGTGTGAGGCGAACGCGCCTTCGCGTTCGCCGAGCCTCGAAGGATGGAGGCGGGTGTAAAGCCGCGCCGCCAGTGTCCGGCCTACGCCCCCGAGCCGCTCGGCACGGCGACGCCGCGGCGGTTCTTGGCCCAGGCGGCCTCGTCCGCGCCGGCCTCGGCGGGGCGCTCCTTGCCGTAGGAGATGGTGCGCACGCGGCCGGCCTGGACGCCGAGCGAGACCAGCATGTTCTTGACCGAGGTGGCGCGCCGCGCGCCGAGGCCGAGATTGTACTCGCGCGTGCCGCGCTCGTCGCAATGGCCCTCGACCATGAAGCTGGCGCCGGGGTGCGCCTTCAGCCACTCGGCCCAGGCGCGCACCGTCGCTTCCTGGTCGGGGCGGATGTCGTGCTGGTCGAGATCGAAGAACACGCGGTCGGCATAGCCGCCCCGGCCGGCATTGGTGAAGTCGGACCACGCGGCGCGCGGGTCGGGCCGCCCCAGGCGCGAGGCCGCATCCGCATGGGGATCGGTCTTGGTGTCGGGCCCGCACGCGGCGACGAAAGCCGCGGTGCCGAGGAGGGCGAGAAGGTGTCTACGACGCATGATAGTCCCCACGAGTTGATCAGTCCCAAGTGCCGGCGTACCCGAACCGGCCTTCCCTTCCTCCCGAAAGGGTTATCCGCCAGCTTGGTGCTTGAGGGCAAGCCCGGGGCCGGCCAGGCATCTCAGTCGCGCAGCAGCGGCGACCACGCCGGATCGGACGCTTCGGTCGGCGTTTCGATGCGGCGCTCGTTGCGTCCGGTGATGTCGATCGAATAGAGCCCGAGCGGCGCGCCGCGGTCTTGCTTGAAGTACATGAGATAGCGGCCGTTCGGCGCCCAGGTCGGGCCCTCGGCGAGGAAGCCTTGCGCCAGGATGCGCTCGCCTTCGCCGTCGGGGCGCATGATGCCGATCGAGAACGTGCCGCCCTCGATCTTGGTGAAGGCGATGTAGTCGTCGCGCGGCGACCACACCGGCGTCGCGTAGCGACCGGGGCGGTTGGAGATACGGACCACGTCGCTGCCGTCGGCGTTCATGATGTAGATTTTCTGCGCGCCGCCGCGGTCGGAGTTGAACGCGATCTTGCGCCCGTCCGGCGAATAGGAGGGCGAGGTGTCGATCGCCGGGTTGTTGGTAAGGCGCGTGACCTGCCGCGTGCGGAGATCCATCGAGTAGATCTCCGAATTGCCGTCGGTCTCGAGCGAGAGCGCGATCCTGTTGCCGTCGTTGGAGAAGCGCGGCGCGAAGGTCATGCCGGGGAAGTCGCCCACCACCTCGCGCCGGCCGCTGTCGATCGAAAGGATGTAAACGCGCGGCGCGTTGCCGGTGTAGGAGAGATAGGTGATCTCCTGCGCGGTCGGCGAGAAGCGCGGCGTCAGCACCAGATTTCCGCCCTCGCTCAGGTAGCGGTTGTTGGCGCCGTCCTGGTCCATGATCGCGAGTCGCTTCACGCGCCGCGTCACCGGGCCGGTCTCGGCGACATAGACGATGCGCGTGTCGAAGTAGCCGGTCTCGCCGGTGATCTGCTCGAACACGCGGTCGGAGATCTTGTGCGCAAGGCGGCGCCAGTTGGCGGACGAGGTCTCGAAGGCCTTGGCCACGAACGACTTGCCGGTGCTGACGTCCCAGGCCCAGAGGTCGACCCTGAGGCCGCCCCCGGTGGATGCGATGCGGCCGCCGACGACCGCGTCGGCGCCGATCTGCCGCCAATCGGCCATGCGCGGCCCGCGCACGAGATCGTCGGGCTTCTGGATGAACGCGCGCGGGTCGAGCGGCCTGAACACGCCGGAGTTGCGCAGATTGCTGGTGATGACCTCGACGATGCGCTGGCCCTGGACGCGGTCGTCCTCGCGCGTGGCCGAGAATTCGGAGACGGCGATCGGCATCGGCTCGAAATTGGGATCGGTGATGCGGATGCGCAGCTCGGCCGAGGCGGGCGCCAGGCACGCCGCGATCGCGGCTGCGGCCAGCAGCGGAGCGAAAACCCTGTCAATTATGCTGCTCCCGGACATTGTCTCCCTTACCTCTTCTACCTCGTCGTCCCTTTGTGCGCGGCGCGCCGCGCCCGCATCCCCTCACTCCGAGGGATCGAAATCGAGCTTCATGTAGCGCCAGCGCTCGTATTTGTCGGGCGGCAGGCGGAACGGCTGGCAGCGCTCGTTGAGCACGGCGCGCAGCGCGCGCTCGGCGGCGGCGCGGTGCGCCGGCCCGCGGAAGTGGGTCTCGGGCGAGATCTTGGCCTCGTGCACCGTGCCGTCTTCGTTCATCCAGATCTCGATCGTGACCAGCAGCGACTCGAGATCCTTGGCGGCGGCGTCGGCGTTCCAGCACGGCCGGATCTGGCGCTTGATCGCGTCGATCTCGCTCAGGGTGAGCGGCGCGGCCGGCTTGTGCCGCGGATCGCCGCGGCGCTGGTCGCGCGCGGTGCGGTCGGCGTCGGCCTGCTGCGGGCGCTTGCGCTCGCGGTCGAGGCTCCGGTGGATGGCGTCGAGCGGCGAGGGCGTCGGTGCCGGCTTCGTCGATTTGCTCTCGCGCGGATCCTGCGGCGCCTTTTCCGCGCGGTAGGTGGGCTGCGTCTTCACCGACGGCGCATCGGCCTTCTTCTCCGGCTCCGGCAGCGGCTCGGGCCGGTAGGTCGGCTGCGACTTGATCTTGGGCTTGTCCTCTTTCGGCTCCCGCGGCGCCGCGCGGTCGGGAGCCGAAAGAGGAC
>SBBV01000604.1 GCA_005240015.1 Candidatus Odyssella thessalonicensis
AGCCTTCCCCCGCTTGCGGGGGAAGTTTGGATGGAGGTCTCGCCGCCGCTCCGCACTTGGCCGCTCGGCACTGCGCTGCATCGACTCGTGAATGTCGTCGTCCTCACCCCCACCCCAACCGCTATTCGCGGGGGAGGGAGTCCTTCTCCCCGTCTCCCCGCCTCCTGCGATCTTTCCTAATTTCCCTCGAAGACGGGCTTTTCCTTCTTCACGAACGCGTTGTAGGCGCGGCGGAAGTCTTCGGTCTGCATGCAGATCGCCTGCGCCTGGGCCTCGGCCTCGATGAACTGGTCGATGCCCATGTTCCATTCCTTGTCGAGCATCGTCTTGGTGATGCCGTTGGCAAAGGTGGGCCCGGCGGCGATGCGCTCGGCGAGCGTGCGCGCCTCGCTCATCAGCGCCTCGGGGTCGACGAGCTTGTTGTAGAAGCCCCAGCGCTCGGCCTCGTCGGCCTTCATCGCGCGGCCGGTGAACAAGAGCTCGGCGGCGCGGCCCTGGCCGATGATGCGCGGCAGCATCGCGCAAGCGCCCATGTCGCAGCCGGCGAGGCCGACGCGGTTGAACAGGAACGCCACCGACGAGCGCGGCGTGCCGAGGCGGAGATCGGACGCCATCGCGACGCACGAGCCCGCGCCGGCGCAGACGCCGTCGATCGCGGCGATGACCACCTGCGGGCAGCCGCGGATCGCCTTGATGAGGTCGCCGGTCATGCGGGTGAAGTTCAGGAGGCCCGTCATGTCCATCTTGATCAGCGGACCGATGATCTCGTGCACGTCGCCGCCCGAGCAGAAATTTCCGCCCGCGCCGGTGACGATCACGGCCTTCACGTCCTCGGCGTAGACGAGCGCCCGGAACGTGTCGCGCATCTCGGCATAGGACTGGAACGTGATCGGGTTCTTGCGCTCGGGGCGATTGAGCGTGAGCGTCGCGATCTTGCCCTGGACCTCCCAGCCGAAATGCTTGGGCTTCAAGGCGGCGGCGCGCGTCGGCGCCGTGTCGGCGAGCATCTGGCCGAAGATGCGGCCCTTGTCGGTCTGCGGGCGGTCGTTCATTTCTCGTCCTTTCGCTTTTCGGGCTCGCGCTCGCGCGCATGGTCGCGAGTCTCGAACGAGGTCTTGAGCTTGCCCAGGAGGCGATGCAGTTCGGCAAGCTCGGCGCGGGCGAGCCCCTGGAAGCGCTCGGCGATGAAGGCCTGGTGCTTGGGGATCATCGCCTCGAAGGCCTGCTTGCCGGCGGGCGTGAGCCGCACGAGCTGCGCGCGGCGGTCGTGCGGCGCCGGCTGGCGCGCGACGAGGCCTTCGGTGACCAGCCGGTCGATGAGGCCGGTGACATTGCCGTTGGTCACCATGAGCCGGCGCGAGAGCTCGCCCATGGTCAAGCCCTCCGGCGCGCGCTCGAGCTGCGAGAGCAGATCGAAGCGCGGCAACGTGATGCCGAACTCCTCGCGCAGGCCCTGGCGCACGCTGCGCTCGATGAGCGTCGCGCAGGTGAGCAGCCGGAACCAGACGCGGAGGTCGAGCCGGTCGTCCTTGGTGAGCGCGGTCTCGCGGTCGCGCGCGGCGGGTGCCACGGATACGGCCATTACATCACCTCTCCTCCGGCCACGGGGATCGCGAGGCCGGTGATCGAATGCGAAGCGGGGAGTGCCAGCCAGGCGACGACGCTCGCCACCTCCTCGGGCCCGATCAGGCGCCCCTGCGGATTGGCCTTCGCCAGCTCGGCGCGCGCCTCGGCTTCGCTCTTGCCGGTCTTGGCGACGATGTTGGCGACGGTGTCCTTGGTCATGTCGGTCTCCACGTAAGAGGGGCACACCGCGTTGACGGTGACGCCGGTCTTGGCCAGTTCGAGCGCCAGCGCCTTGGTCAGGCCCACCACCGCGTGCTTCGACGCCACATAGGCCGAGACGTAACGATAGCCGATGAGGCCGGCGGTCGACGCGATGTTGATCACGCGCCCATAGCCCGCCTCGGTCATGGCCGGCAGCGCCTGCTGGATGCAGAGAAAGGTGCTGGCGAGGTTGGCGTCGAGCATTTTTTGCAGGAACGCGAGGTCCATCCGCTTCACCGGCCTGCTCTCGCCGCGCCCGGCATTGTTGACGAGGATCTGCACCGGCCCGAGCGCGCGCGTGGCCGCGGCAAACGCGTTCGCGACCTGCGCCGCATCGGTGACATCGGCGGCGACCGCCTCGACCGGCACGGTGTAGCGCGCGTTGAGCCGCGCCTTCATCGCCTCGACCGGCTCCTTGCTGCGCCCGATCAGCGTCAAGGCAGCGCCGCGCGCCGCGAGGTGCTCGGCGATGGCCGCGCCGATGCCGCGGCCGCCGCCGGTGACGACGGCATGCTGGCCGGTGAACGGCTTCAGATCGACGGTAGCGTCCGGGCGCGGAAGGTCGGGGGCCATGGCTTGCGGCAATGCGGAAATTATTTTAAGTCTAAAATATATAGGCCTAAACTTTCAAGGGAGGCGTGCCGTCGCAGGCACGCGCGAGGAAAGCGCCATGCGCACGCTGTTGCCGCCGGGCTGGCCGCGGCCCAAGGGCTATGCCAACGGCATCGCCGCCGAGGGCCGCTTCGTGTTCGTCGCCGGCGAGGTCGGCTGGAACCCGCTCACCGAGAAATTCGACGTGAAGGATTTCGTCGGCCAGTTCCGCCAGACGCTCAAGAACGTCGTCGCGATCCTGGCCGAAGGCGGCGCCAAGCCCGAACACATGGTGCGCATGACCTGGTACGTGACCGACAAGCGCGAATACCTAGCCAATCTTGCTGGTGTGGGCGAGGCGTGGCGCGAGGTCATGGGCCGCGTCTTCCCCTGCATTGCGGCGATCGAAGTGAAGGGCCTGATGGAGCCCGACGCCAAGATCGAGATCGAGACCACGGCGGTGGTTCCGCACTAGCTCAACTGTGGGACCGCGCGCCTCCAGGCGCGCTCTTCCTTTCCTGCCGCGACGAAGGGCGCGGCTGGAGGCGCGCGGTCCCACAGTCCGGGGCTTGCCAGCGAACGATTCTTGGCCGACACTTTTGCTCGTTCGGGGAAACGTCCGCGGCAGGTCCGCGAGGGCTCTACGCATGAAACCCGACGATGCGACGAAGTTGGCTGCGGCCGTCGTCGCCGCCAATCGCGAATTCTATCGGGCGTTCGGGCAGCGCGACGTTGCCGCGATCGATCGCCTCTGGTCCCGCCAGCAGCCGGTCGCCTGCATCCATCCGGGCTGGGATGCGCTGACCGACCGCGCCGCCGTGATGCGCAGCTGGCGCCAGATCGTCGAGAGCCCGTCTGCGCCCGACATCGTCTGCAAGAACGAAACGCCCTTCGTGCTCGGCGACATCGCCTTCGTCGTCTGCCACGAAGTGCTGAGCGAGGGCGTCTTGGCCGCCACCAACATCTTCGCGCGCGAGGATGGCGACTGGAAGCTCGTGCACCATCAGGCGAGCCCGCTCGCGCTCCTGCCGCGCGACGAGCCCGCGGTGACGCCCTCGCGCCTCAACTGATCCGCCGCTGCGGCGGAAGCGAAGAGAATTGAACCACCGAGGGCACTGAGGTCACGGAGTGTGAGCTGTCGCGCGCCAAAGGCGCGCAACATTTCTGTTCTCCGTGCCCTCTGTGTCCTCTGTGGTTCAAAACACGGTCGCGCCCCGCCGAGGCGTTTGCCGATGATGCGTCTCGTACTTCTCGCGATTGCCGTGCTCGCGGCCGCACCGGCGCCTTCCGCCGATGAAAGCAGCGAACGCGCGCTCGCGGCGCTCAAGGCGGGCGGGCACTACGCGCTGATGCGCCATGCGCGGGCGCCGGGGCGCAGCGATCCGGCCGATGCCCGTCTCGGCGATTGCGCGACGCAGCGCAATCTTGATGCCGCGGGCCGCGCCCAGGCAGCGCGCATCGGCGCCGGGCTTCGGCGCGCCGGCGTGACGATCTTCAAGGTCTATGCGAGCCGCTGGTGCCGCTGCATGGAAACGGCCGAGCGCCTGGCGGTGGCCGACGTGGAGCCGTTCGACATCCTGAATTCGTTTGAGCGCAGGCTGGCGGCCGAGCGCGAGCAGACGCGGCTCGTGCGGGCGCTGGTCAGCGAGCCCATCCCGACACCCTCGGTGCTGCTGGTGACGCACCACGACAACATCGCGGCGCTGACGCGCATCATCACGCGCGAGGGCGAGATCGTCGTCGTGAAGCCCTTGGGCGGCGGCAGGTTCGAGACCGTCGGCCGCATTCGGCCCGATTTGCTCAGCGAGTGACGTCGAGCATGCCGAAGCGAAGCGAGGGGTCATCACCAAGGCACCAAGTCACCAAGGCAAAAAACCCGGCGGTCGGCCGGCAGAATTCCGCTTGGTGCCTTCGTGTCTTGGTGTCTTGGTGGTGAAACTTGCGCGGATCCGTGATAGACGGATCGGTCTAAGACCCCCGTTCCGTCATGGCCCAGCGCGGCACGAAGCGCGGCAATGCCCGCCTGCAACTGATCGACACGGCGCTCGACCTGTTCGATCGCCACGGATTCCACGCAGTCGGCATCGACAAGATCCTCTCCACCGCCGGGCTCGCGAAGATGACGCTCTATCATCACTTCGCGTCGAAGGAGGAGCTGATCGTGGCGGTGCTCGAGAAGCGCGACACCGCGTTCCGCGCGGATTTCGCCGCCGCGATCGCCGATGACGCCGACGGCCGCGCCAAGCTCCTCGCCATGTTCGACGCGATCGAGGCGTGGACGCGCGATCCGGCGTTCCGCGGCTCGCTGTTCGACAAGGCCGCGGCCGAATACGGCGAGAAGGAGCATCCGGTGAAGAAGGCCGTGCTCTCGCACAAGGCCTGGCTGTTCGGCGAGGTGCGCCGCGCCGCCGCGGCGACCGGTGCCGCCGATCCGGTGAAGCTCGCAGCCGAGCTCTTCCTGCTCATGGAGGGCGCGGTGCTCGCGGCGGCGGTGACGGGCGACCGCACCGCCGTGCGCCGCGCCAAGGCGGCGGCGGAGACGTTGATTGCGGCAGCCTCGTGACGGTGAATCGTTCACCAAATGCCGCACGTTTCTTCGCGAATTGACAAGCCTTGGCCGCTAGCCTAGCCCGATCAGCGTGTTCGGATCGGCGCACCGCATGAGAATCGCCTGCGCGGCCTTCGCTGTCCTCGCCGCCGCTGCAACGGCCGGCGGGTCCGCGCGTGCGGCCGACATGGTGTGCGCGTCGACCTCGAGCCAGGGCCTGGTCTGCCTCGACTCGACCGGCTTCAAGCAATACACGCGCCGCGGCGGCCAATTGCCCGACGACCGCATCGCCGATCTCGCCGTGTGCGGCGAGACCGCGTTCATCGCCGCCGGCGAATCGACCGTCACCTTCGACGGCGACGCGTTCGACCGCCCGATCAAGGTGGGGCGCGGGCTCGTCGAGCGCATCTCGTGCCATCCGCAGGGCGGGCTTTGGGCCGCGAGCCAGACCGCGCTTTCGTCCTGGGACCGGGCCGGCTGGAGGCATTACGAGCTCTCCGCCGTGGGCGCGCCGCGCGATGCGCGCGTGCGCGGCCTGGCCGCGGGCCCGGACGGCTCGGTCTGGGCCACGCTCGGCGAAGGCCACGTGCTCCATTTCGACGGCCGCGAATGGCGCCTGTTCCGGCAGGGCCGCGGTTTCCGCATCAAGCACGATTTCGGCCGCGTCATCGTCGACCGCGGCGGCCAGGTCTGGCTGCCCTTCGCCAAGGGCCTCTACACCTGGAAGCAGGACAAGTGGGACACCGTGCGCGGGCTCGCCGCCGCCAACTTCATCTCCGCCGACGACAAGAACCGGCTCTGGCTCACCTCGGGCGCGCGCGTCGCCGTCATCGACGGCGGGCGCATGCGCGAGATCCCGACCGACCACAACACGCGCGCCATCGCGGCCGACTCCAACGGCATCGTCTGGGCCGCGACCGAGTTCGGCCTCGCGCGCTACTCGGGCACGGCCTGGGAAGCGCGGCAGATGCACAATTCGGATCTGGCCGACAACGACCTCATGCTCGTGGCCGTGCTCGGCAAGGGCCCGCCGCTGCCGCCGCCGATCGCGCAGGCGCAGGGATCGCTGAGCGGCCGCGCCGAATGGTCCGACGGCAAGCCGATCGCCGAGGCCGACGTGCAGGTGTGCGGCGTGCGCGCCTTCGACTTCGGCATCGGCAAGGGCCCGTGCGACGACAAGCCTCTGGCCGCCCAGGCCAAAACCGGCGCCGACGGCGCCTTCACGTTCCCGGGTCTGGCGCCCGGCAACTACCACTTCGTGATCCGCGCCAAGGGCGGCAGGCGCTGGATCCGCTTCGCCACCGACCCGGATCGGCTGAAGGTGCGTCCGGGCGAGGCGCGCACCGTCGGCCCGATCGCCATCGACGCCAAGCTGCGCGAGGCCAAATAACGGCTCGAGGCTCTGGCGGGCGCTAGACGGCGGCCTTCTTCCCGCAATGTGGTTGCTTGCTCACGTCGATGCGGTCGTCTCGACACGCTCGTTCGCGGAATTTCACGCCGGCGTGCGCCGCGTCCGGAACGGGCGCGAGGCTGGCGCGTTCACCGATGCGGCGCCGCATTTGCCTGCGCCCCAGCACAACACAAAAGGAGAGGACCCCATGTCGCATCCCGACGAGACCCCGGCCTCCGCTGAGCCGCCCAAGGACAAGCCGCAGCAGGAACGGCAGCAGGAGCAGGAGATGGAAAAGCGCCGCCAGCAGCAGCAGGAGCAGGAGATGGAGAAGCGCCGCCAGCAGCAGGGCGGCCAGGACGAGCCGGCGCAGCAGCAACAGCAGCAGGACCAGCCCGGCTGGAAGCCGCAGCAGGAAGGCCAGCAATAACACCTACGCCATGCTGGGCGCGGAGCCGTCAGGCCTCGCGCACGCGAAACAGACCGGCCGGAGCAATCCGGCCGGTTCTGTTTTGGGCCGGGCGCGCGCGGTTGTGGCTGTCGCCGACGTCAGATCCCGGCGTCGCGCTCTCCGCTTTCTCCGGCGGCCTGCACGCAGGCGAGGCCGTCGGCGCGGATCACGAGCATCGTCCAGCTGCCCGAACGGCCGTTGGCGAAGAGGCGCATCACGACGCCGTCCTCCACTTGGCCGGTGAAAATCGGAAACTCGCCGTAGCGCGCGGCGAGATAGGCGGCGTGCGCTTGGTAGCTCGCGCAGAGGGCCGGCGTTCCGGCCGCCTCGCGCGCCGGCGTTTCAGCCGAGGCGCCGCTGGCCGCCGCCAGCACGGTGGCGGCGAGTGCGAATCCTGCGATCTTCGACATCAGTTGGTCTCCGGATGCAGCGCCCCCATCCGACAGCCGGGACAGTGCCAGCGGCAGGCCGGCAATGCCAATGCCGGAAGCTTCGGAGTTCGATGAGCGTCGGGCATCACCGAGCGCGGTGCGGCTCCGCGCTGTACCGTCTCAGGGCGTGCACGCCTCCAGCACGCGGCGGAGGCTTTCGGCATAGGGATAGATCGTGGCCGAAACCTCGCCATCGGCGACGCGGAACTGGAGCGCCACACGGTAGTGGCGCAGCCACGCCTTGGCGCGCGGGGTGTTCTTGCGGATGTCCTCGTGCGTGAGCGGAATCTCGATGATGCTCGCCTGCCGCTCGCCGCGCTCGGGGAACAGGAACGCGGTCTGCGGCGCTTCCTCGTCGACGGTCACGTTGCCGCGCACGAGGCTGCTGCGCCCCTCTTCGGGCGGGATGCGCACCGGCGCGTTGTTGCGCTTCTCGAACGCGCGCACGAACGCCTTCAGGCGCTTGCCCGTCTCGATATTGCACTCGAACGCGATCTCGACGGAGAAGCGCGCATGATCGGTGAAGTTCGCGCGCGCGCGCAACACGAGCTCCTCGGAAATCGGATCGCGTACGCGCTCGACGACCCAGTTCGCCGTGGAGTTGCGGCTCTGCGCCGTCGCCATGCGCAGCCACTCGGCGCGGCTCGGTATCGGCGCGGCCATGCTCGGGGCGGCCGACGCAATGTTCTGCTGCGGCGGAGCGGGCGTCTGCGGCGACGGTGCGCCGGCTTGCGGTGGTGCCGCCGGCCGCGCGGCCTCCGCGGCACGCCGCTCGGCGGCGCGTCGGTCGGCTTCGCGGCGTTCGGCCTCGGCCCGGCGCGCCGCTTCCTCGGCGGCTTGGCGCTCGGCCGCTGCCTTGCGCTCCGCGGCTGCCTTGCGCTCCGCCGCCTTGCGCTCGGCCTCTTCGCGCCGCGCCAGTTCTTCGGCCGCGCCGCGCTCTTCGATCGCCTTGCGCTCGGCTTCGGCCTTGCGCGCGCGCTCCTCGGCGGCCTGGCGCTCCTCCTCGGCTTTGCGTGCGCGTTCCTCGGCCGCCTTGCGCTCCGCCTCGGCGCGCTGCATGCGCTCGAGCGAAGCCTTGTATTCCGCCTCGGCGCGCCGCGCGCGCTCTTCCATCGTGCGCCGCTCGGCGATGGCCTTGCGCTCGGCCTCCTCGAGACGGGCACGTTCCTCGGCGAGGCGCCGCGCCTCGGCCGCGCGCCGTTCGGCTTCCTCGCGCCGCGCCCGTTCCTCGGCCTGGCGCTTTGCTTCCGCGGCGCGCCGCTCGGCCTCCTCGCGTTCGCGCCGGGCCCGTTCCGCGGCGAGGCGCCGTGCCTCGGCCGCGCGCCGTTCGGCCTCTTCGCGCCGCGCCCGCTCCGCCGCGATCCGCGCCCGCTCCTCGGCGAGGCGGCGCGCTTCCGCGGCCTTGCGCTCCTCGGCGGCGCGCCGCTCGGCGGCCAGACGCTCCGCTGCAGCCTTCCGCTCGGCCTCTTCGCGCCGCGCGCGCTCCTCGGCCGCCTTGCGCTCCTCGGCGATGCGCCGCTCTTCCGCGATCCGCCGCTCTTCCGCCAGCCGGCGCTCCTCGGCGATGCGCCGCTCTTCCGCGATCCGTCGCTCCTCCGCCAGCCGGCGCTCCTCGGCGATGCGCCGCGCCTCGGCGGCCCTGCGCTCGATCTCGTCGCGCCACGCGTGCTCCTCGACCGCTTGCCGCTCGGCCGCGGCACGCTCGGCCCGCTCGATCGCCGCCAGGCGCTCAAGCTCGAGGGTCTTGAGCCGCAGTGCCTCGGCGAGGCCGGGGTCGAGCGGCAGCTCCAGGAACTTCGCCGCCGGCGGCTCCGACTTCTGCGCGGGATCGGCACTGAAGGCGGGCTGATAGACCGCGCGCAGCACGAGATCGGTGCGCGCGTCGATGACCGAGCGGAACTGGGCCACGAATCCGGCCGTGCCCTCGATGCGATAGACCGGATCGCCGCGCCGCAGCGAGGCGCGAACATCCTGATGGTGATCGATGAGGTGGCCGAGGCGCGCGGCAGCACCCTGCGCCACGGCGCGCAGTTCGGCGGGGTTCAGCCGAACCAGCTTGATGTCGCCCCAGAACGCGATCAGCGAGAAGAGCTCGTCATCCTCCGGCGTCCTGCCGCTGAAGGTGATCGTGGTCGGCGCGCGCCCGTAGCGCTCGCCGAGCTTCTTGATCATGTCCTCGAACTTCGCGCGCTCGAGCGGATATTCGCGCCGCGTCAGGATCAGATAGACGACGCGGCCCGCCGCGTCGACGTTGTAGCCGAAGCTGCGCGCGTAGGTTCCTTCGGGCGTGACTTCGTAGGTCGTGGCGCTCGCGCACCAGGCCAGGCCGGGGTAGGGGCTGTCGGCGCAGGTGGTGCCGCGTGCGGCGCGCGGCTGCAGCCGGTCGAACAGCGAGATTCGCTCGAGCGGAAACGCCTCGCGCATGCGGCGGATGCCGGCATCGCGCAGCGGATCGGTTTCGGCAAAGGCAGCTTGAGGAAGGCTCAGCGCCAGCCAGGCGCCTGTCGCAATCAATGCTTTCAGGGACGGCTGCATGACACCCCTCGCCCCCGCATGGTTTCAAGTCAAAGCATTCGCATAAAAAAGCTTTCCCGCGAAATTCTCAAGGTTAACGAGGCGACTTTGCGTGGAAATATCCGGCGGGCCCCAATGCCGATCTCACATAATCACGAAGCTTCCACTAGGCCCGACCTGCAAAATCCTTCAAACCAGCCGAATCCGACCGATCTCCTCCGTAAAAATTACTGGTCCCAGGTCCTGCTGATGTCGAGCCCGACCG
>SBBV01000383.1 GCA_005240015.1 Candidatus Odyssella thessalonicensis
GCGTGCCGAACCGGCGCAGCAGCGCTTCGAGCGCCATCGCATATTTGGCCATGCGCGTGTTCCTCAATTTTGCTTCCAAACGCTAGCCCGGCGCGAGCCAATGGGTGACGCGCGAGGCGCCGCGCATCGATCGGCTCGCGTGCCCGTGGTTCGTGCGCCGCTTCATCGACCCCGAGGCGAAGTTCCACTACGTCTCGCCGAAGCAGGTGTCGGCGGTGGCGGCGGAGACCGGCGCCATCCCCTACGACATCGCCGAGCCGGGCGTCGAGTTCTCGCACGAGGGCCCGCGCTGCAGCTTCGATGCGTTCGTGAAGCTGTTCGGCGTGCGCGATCCCGCGCTCGACCGCATCGCCGAGATCATCCGCGGCGCCGACACCTCGCGCCACGACCTCGCGCCGCAGTGCGCGGGCCTGCTCGCGATCACGCTCGGCTTGGGCGCCATCGAGGGCGACGATCACGCGCTGCTCGAGCGCGCGATGCCGCTCTACGACGGCCTCTACGGCTGGGCGCGCTTCGCCAGCGGCGAGACGCATGGCTGGCCGCCCAAGCCGGGGACGTGAAGGGCTCAGCCGCCGGCTTCGACGAGCCGCTTCAGGCGCCGCAAATCCGCCCGCAGCGCGGCGCGCGCGCCGGCGGCCACGAGAGGGCGCAGCAGCGAAAGGCCGCGGGGCAACGGCCCCGTCGAGGCCAGGCGCACGCGGCTGCCGCCGTCAGCCGACGCGATTTCCCAGCGCGATTCGCCGCGGACCGATCCGGCGACGTGGCGGAAGACGAGCCGCCGGCCGGGCACGCACTCGACGATTTCGCTCGCCCACGCCATGGCCTTGCCGAGGAACCTTCCGCGCCGGCGCATGCGCGCGCCGACCGCGTATCCGGCAGCGCCGAGGAATTCCGCGCTCGCGACGGCGCGCATCCAGGCCGGCTCGCGCCGGGGATCGCTCATCACCGCCCACACCGCATCGGGCGCGGCGGCGATTGCGATTTCGGCGGCGACGTCGATGGTGCTGCTCACAGGCCCGACCGCTCTCGGCATCGGGTCCGATCTTGCCTTTATTTAACCGATCGTGCAAATACAGTTTGCGGAGCGCGTCGTGACCGGATCATGACCGGCGGCCGGGCAGCCCTTGCATTGGCCGCGGCGATCCACTCTATAGCGCAGCGCACGAAACCACCGGACCGGGAGGCGGACAATGCCGGATCATGCGACGTTCGTTTGGAACGAGCTCGTCACGCACGACGTGGAGGGCGCGAAGAAATTCTACAAATCGGTGCTCGGCTGGACGGTCGAGGAGATGCCGATGCCGGGCGGGCACAAGTACAACGTGGTGAAGGTCAACGGAAAGCCGGCCTGCGGGATCATGGACGTGGCGGCGACCGGCATGCACGAGGAAGGCGAAGGCGAAGGCGAGGACGAGGGCGGCGACTCGCAGTGGGTCGCCTACATCCATGTCGACGACGTCGACAAGGCGGTGGCCAAGGTGGAGGCGGCGGGCGGCGGCGTGATCAAGCCCTGCTTCGACGTCGCCGGCGTCGGCCGCATCGCCGTCGTCGAGGATTCGACCGGCGCCATCATCGGCCTGATGACCTCGAAGTCCTGAAACGCGAATGTGATCCGCGTTGAGCGGATGCGATTCGAGCCCGCTCCGCATTCGTGGTAGTCGCCGCTCCGTCCGGACCTTGTCGTGTCCGGACGCGGAGGGGGCGTATCCCGAATGTGGTGCGGTGACATGCTCAGGAGATCGCTCGAGACGAGCACAATGCGGATTTGGAAGCGCGTGTCCGCGATGGTCGCGTTGATTTTGGCGGCCTCGGCGGCGCTGGGCGGGTGCGCGAGCCCCAATCCTGGTGCCGGCGCGTCGGAAGAAAGGCCCGCGCCGCGCTACACGCGCTTGCCGGTCCGCTAGCGACGCTCGGCCGCTTGATCGGCGGCGCGCCGGGCCGCAGACTCGCGGGCGAGGGCGGTCAGGGCCAAACGGGGAAATCGATGACAGACCGGAAGCGAATCATGCGCGCGGCGCCGGCGTTGGCGCTCGCTCTGGCGGTGCTCGGCGCGGCCCTTGCCGTCGCCGCATGCAACGGCGGCTCGGAGCGGGCAGGCGAGGCGGCGAAGGAAGACGTCCGCGGCATGCGCGATTTCCTGCGCGACCGCGGCATCACGATCGACACGCGGCTGCCGGAGCGGTGATGCGCGGCGGCGCGCTCATCGCCACTCTGGTTGCGGTTGTTCTGACGGCCTGCAGCACCAAGCGGCCCGAGCCGCCGCCCACCTCGACGCGTGAGAGCGAGCGGGCCCCGAGCGCTCTCCCCGACGCCTACAAGCACCCGCCCAAGTAGCGTTGCCTGCGAACGGCTTCGGCGAGCCTGACCGACTCTGCTTCGGCCGCGCACATCAAAGAAACGCCTTCCCCCGCGAATAGCGGGGGAAGGCGGGGATGGGGGTGAGGACGAGCTCGCACGAAGCTCGAGGACGGCCGCAGGCGCGCTGCGCTGGCTTGCGCAAAGCAATCGAATCGTCCTCACCCTCCGGCCCGCGCGCGAAGACGCGCGCGGTCCACCTCCCCCGCTGGTCGCGGGGGAGGGAATGGACGAAGATCGCAGACAGAGGAGGGACTAGCCGGCTCTCAGCTTGAACCGCTGGATCTTGCCGGTCGCGGTCTTCGGCAGCTCGGCGACGAAGTTGAACCAGCGCGGATATTTGTAGGGGGCGAGGCCCTTCTTGCAGTGCTCGCGGAGCTCGGCCTCGAGCGCCGCGGCGGCCGCACCCTCGCCGGCCGACTTGTCCTTCAGCACGATCCAGGCCTCGGGCTTGATGAGATTGTCGGCGTCGGCACGGCCGACGATGGCGGCTTCGAGCACCTTGGGATGCTCGATGAGCCGGCCCTCGATCTCGATGGGCGAGGTCCAGATGCCGCCCACTTTCAGCATGTCATCGGCGCGGCCGGCGTAGACGTAGTAGCCCTTCTCGTCCTGGTAATAGGTGTCGCCGGTGTTGAGCCAGCCGCCCTCGAGCATGGTGGCGGCGCTGCGCGCGGGCTGGTTCCAGTAGGTGCGCGCGGTCGAATCGCCGCGCATGTGGAGCGTGCCCGACTCGCCTTGCTTCACCGGCTTGCCGTCCTCGCCGACGATGCGCGCCTCGTAGCCCGGCACCGGGCGGCCACTCTTGCCGGGCTGCTGGTCCTCGGGCGTGTTCGAGATCGCGATGTGCAGCAGCTCGGTCGAGCCCCAGCCGTCGAGGACGAGGAGGCCGGTCCTCTCCTTCCAGCGGCGGAAGATGTCGGCCGGCAGCGCCTCGCCGGCCGAGCAGCAGAAGCGCAGCGAGGAAAGGTCCGGCCTGGCGGTGTCGAGCGCCGCGAGCTGCGCGGCGTAGAGCGTGGGCACGCCGAAATAGAGCGTGGGGCGGAATCTCCGGATCGCCTCGAAGGTGAGGTCGGGCGTGGGACGCGGCGCCAGCAGGATCGCGGTGCCGCCGACCCAGAGCGGGAACGTCATCGCATTGCCGAGCCCGTAGGCGAAGAAGAGCTTGGCGGCGGAAAAGAAGACGTCGTTCTCGCGCGCGCCGAGCGTTTCGACGCCGTAGCGCTGGCTGGTCACGACCATGTCGCGCTGGCGGTGCACGGCTCCCTTCGGCCGCCCGGTCGAGCCCGAGGAATAGAGCCAGAAGCCGTCGTCGGTCGGCTTGGCCGGATGCGGCGCGAGCGAAACGGAGGCGCCGGCGATGAGCCGGTCGAGCCCGTCCTCGGTGCGCAGCATGTGGCGCGGCTTCCGGGCGAGCGCGGCCGCCGCTGGCTCGACCTCGCCGGCGAACTCGGGCGAGTAGATCACCGCCGCTGAGCCGCTGTCGGCGATCATGTACTCGTAGTCCTTGGCGCGCAGCAGCGTGTTGAGCGGCACCGGAACGATGCCGGCTTTGATGGCGCCCCAGAACGCGTAGTAGAAGGCGGGGCAATCCTTGACGATCATCAACACGCGCTCGCCGGGCGCGATGCCGAGCGATGTGAGCGCGTTGCCGCAGCGGTTCACGCGCTCGGCGAGCTCGGCATAGGTGACCGTCTCGCCGTCGAAGGTCTCGATGATCGGCTTGGCGCCGCGGCCTTCCTTGACGTGACGGTCGACGAACGGCACCGCGGCGTTGAAGCTCTCGGCGAGGCGGATCTCGCTGCCGCGCGCGGTCTTTTCGATGCGCACCTCGTTGGGCTGCATGGCGCGTCCTCCGGTCGATTTCTTATAAGATGGTTTCGGCAAGCTTGCACAGCGAGGGTGACCATTCCAAACCGGCTTGTCGCCGTGGCTGCGGCCGCTGCTGTGTCCTTTTGCCTCTGGCATGATGCCGCCCGTCGCGAAGAAATATTCGCATGATCGCCCGCGCCACGACCGTCGGAATGCCTCGAGCCGCCACCGGCCATGCCGCGGGGGCGCGCGCGGTGGCCTGGTGGCTCATCGTCGTCGCAGCCATGGTGTTCATCATGATCGTGATCGGCGGCGTGACGCGGCTCACCGAGTCGGGCCTCTCGATCACCGAATGGCAGCCGATCATGGGCGCGCTGCCGCCGCTCTCGGAGGCCGATTGGCAGGCGCTGTTCGCGAAGTACAGGCAGTCGCCGCAGTTCCAGAAGGTCTTCCCGGACCTCACACTCGCCGGCTTCAAGAGCATCTTCTGGCTCGAATACATCCACCGGCTCTGGGGCCGGCTGATCGGCGTGGTGTTCCTGCTGCCGTTCCTCTGGTTCTGGCTGCGCGGGCGCATCCCCAGGGGCTATTGGCCGGCCTTGTTGGCGCTGTTTGCGCTGGGCGGGCTGCAGGGTGCACTTGGGTGGCTGATGGTCGAGAGCGGCCTCGTCGACCGCCCGTCGGTCAGCCACTACCGGCTTACGGCGCATCTCGGCCTCGCCATCATTATTTACGCGGCGGTGCTGTGGACCGCGCTCGGGCTCTTGCAGCCGCGCGGCGACTTCGGCCTGACGCGGCGCAATCAGGATTGGGCGCGGCTCGTCTACGTCCTGGTCATCATCACGATCGCGGCCGGCGCGCTTGTGGCGGGGCTGCGCGCGGGGCTGGTCTACAACACGTTCCCGCTCATGGGCGGCGCACTCGTGCCGCCGGACTACTGGCTGCCCGAGCTCGGCTGGATGAATGCGTTCGAGAACCGCCCGGCGGTGCAGTTCCACCATCGCGTTCTCGCCACCGCCACGCTGCTCGCGGTCGCCTTTCTGTGGTGGCGCGTGCGCGCGAGCGAGGCCGATGACCCGCGCCGCGCCGCGACGCTGATGCTGGGCGCGGTGCTGCTGCAATACGCGCTCGGGATCGTCACGATCCTGCGCTTCGGCCAGGCGCCGCCGCCGATGGCGGAGGCGGTGGCGATCGGCACGCTGCACCAGGCCGGCGCGATGGTGCTGGTGACGGCGGCGCTCTGGTTCGCGCACGTGGCGCGGCGGATCACTTCATCAGCGTGATGATGTTCGAGTAGTCGTCGGTCCAGACGCGCAGGCCGGACCGGGCCTTCAGCGCGCGCCAGCGGCCCCATTGGCTCGGCGCGCTCTTGTCGAAATCCTCGGTCA
>SBBV01000528.1 GCA_005240015.1 Candidatus Odyssella thessalonicensis
ATCATGAGCGGCGGCGTCTCGCCGACATTGCCGGTGCCGCTGCGCACATTGAGATAGGGCTGGCCGTTGATGACCGTGCGCCATGCGGTGTATCGCGTGCCCTCGATCGCGCCGTCGGCATGAGGGTTGAGGCTCGCGAAGGCGACGCGCGCGACGCCTTCCTTCGTCTCGTCGGCGACGACCGTGAAGATCACGACTTCGCCGCGCTTGGCGTAGTACCAGCTGCCGAGCAGCCGCGCATCGGCCGCTTTGGGATCGGGGTCCGAGAGAGTCGTCTCGGTCCCGACGAGGCAGGCGCTGGTGAGCAGGGCGAGGCAGAGGCCGGCCGCGGCCTTCAGGATCGAGCGCATGGCGTGCTCCAAATGATGGGCGAACCCGCAACTATCCGCAGGTGCTTGCGTCCCGACCCTCATTAAAGCATGCACCGCCATCGGGTGGAACTGGCGGCCACCGTATGGCGGCTTCGCGGCAGCTGGAAGTCTTGGTTACGAAGTGGGCAATGTCCGCGGCGCAGCCCCGCGCGGGAACGCGGCGTCGACGCGGGCGAGTTCGGCCTCGCCGAGCCGCAAAGCGCCGGCGCCGGCGTTTTCCTCGGTATGCGCGGCGCGCGATGACTTCGGGATTGCGAACAGCGATGGCCGCCGCACGAGGAAGGCCAGCGCCACCTGGCGCAGCGTGGCGCCATGCGCCGCCGCGATCTCGGCCAGCACGCGTCCGCCGGCGCCGCTCGGCCCGGGAAACCGGCTGCCGAACGGCGTGTAGCCGACGACGGCGACGCCGTGGCGCTCGCACCACGGGAGCACCGCGTGCTCGATGCCGCGCTGCTGCAGGTGATAGAGCACCTGATTGCATGCGATCCGGCCCGGCCCCGCGATCGCCAGCGCGTCCTCGAGATCAGCGACGTCGAAATTGGAGACGCCCCAGCTGCGGATCTTGCCCGCCCGCTCGAGCTCCTCGAACGCGGCGATCGTTTCCGTGAGCGGAATGCTCTCGCGCCAATGGAGCAGATAGCAGTCGAGCCGCTCCACCTTGAGCCGCTTCAAGGATTGCTCGCAGGCCTTGATCGTGCCCCTCTTCGAGGCGTTGTGGGGCAGGACCTTGGAGACGAGAAACACCTCGTCGCGCCGCCCCGCGATTGCCTCGCCGACGTATCCCTCGGCCTCGCCCGAGCCATACATCTCGGCCGTGTCGATGTGCGTCATGCCGAGATCGAGGCCACGCCGGAGCGCCGCCACCGCCTCCTTCCGGGACGCGCGCTCGAGATTCCAGGTACCCTGGCCGATGACGGGAACGTCGCGGTGGGTGGGGCCGAAGCGGTGCGCGAGCATTTTGACACTCAGCGAAGCAGGTTGCCTCGATGCATCTTGTGTCATGCATCATCCGGCTGATAGGATTTATTTGGCGATTCCGCGCGTTGGAGGGGGAGATGGCGAGGATCGGGGGCCGCCGTTGCCTGACGGCGTTGGTATCCGCGACGCTGTTTCTCGCCGGCAATGCAAGCGCCGAGCAGTTCGTTCCGCGCATCCCGGCCGAAGGCACGGTCACGGACGGTATGTTCTACCTATCGCTCGGCGGCGCGGTGCGCGTCTTCAATCTGCCGAGCTACAATTCATCCATCGCGTTCTCGCCGTCCGGTTCGCCGGTGTTCGAGACGAGTCCTTCGGTCGTGACCGGCGGCGGAGTCTTCACGCTCGGCATGGCCGTGCCGCGCATCGGGTTCGGCGTGCGGCCGCGCTTCGAGGTCGCGGTCGGCGTGCTGTTCGGAGAGAGCTCGGATGACGGCTCGACGCCGCTCGCATCGATCCGCCACCCCTACACCGGTTTCGGCCCCTTTACCGCCTCCACGTCGAGCCACCTCGAAACCGAGGTTTCGAATTTCGACGCGGCGTTTCGGTTCAAGACCGATTTCCCGCTGGGCAACATGCTCACCGTCACACCGTCGATCGGCGTCGTCGGCGGCCGCTTCAGGAGCAAATATACGCTCATCATGAACATCGTTCAGCCTGGGCTTGCGCCTGCAAACAACGCGTTCGAGGACGTGCTCCGCACTTGGAGCGTCGGCGGCGAGGTCGGACTCGCGGCGACGCTGCAATTGTCGCCGGCATGGCGCCTGAATGCCGGCGTCGCGGGCAGCATCGTGCAGCAGCATTCGCGACTCGTGCTCGCCGATTGCCTCGTTGCGTTCGGCTGCGCGCTCTTCAACCAGTCGCAGACGTTCACCGACCGGCAGTTGGACTTCCAGGTCAGCGGCACGCTGGGCGCGACGTTCTCGTGGGGTTGGGGGCAGATCAGCATCGCCGGCCTCGGCACCTGGAACAGCGACGTGCCCGGCGTCCGTCGCGGCACGTTCAATACCGGCGCCGTCGGCGCGAACGGCATCAAATACGACGATCGCTTCGGTTACGGCGGCTTCGTCGCCGTGACCATCGCGCTGCCTTAGGCGGCGCCAAATAGACGGGCGGGATCTGCGCGAGGGCCGACGTCCCTCCATCCAGCAGGGCGCAACCGCGCAGCGCTCTCACTCGGCCGCCGCGCGCGCGCTCCAGAGCCCGGCCTTCGACGGATCGTGCCACGCCTTGAGGAGCTCATTCTCCTTGGCCTTGGCTTCCTTGATCGCCTTGTCCTTGATGTGGCCATAGCCGCGGACGGCGTCGGGGACGGAGGCGATCTCGATCGCGAGCGCGTGGTTGTCGGGAGTCAGCGAGTTGAGCAGCGTTTTGACGGTCGCCTCGTATTCGCCGATGAGCTTCCGCTCCAATCTGCGCTCGGCCGTCTTGCCGAAGATGTCGAAGGCCGTGCCGCGCAGGAACTTGAGCTTCGCGAGCAGGCGGAAGGCCGGCATCATCCACGCGCCGAACGTCATCTTCTGCAGTTCGCCGGTCCTGGGATCGCGCGGCGCGATCAGTGGCGGGGCGAGATGGAACTTCATCGTGTACTCGCCCTGGAACTGGTCGTTGAGCTGCTTCACGAAGGTGCCGTCGGTGTAGAGCCGCGCCACCTCGTACTCGTCCTTGTAGGCCATGAGCTTGTAAAGATTGCGCGCGACCGCCTCGGCGAGGCCGGTCTTGCCCTTGGCCTTCTCGGCCTCGATGCGCCGCACGTCGATGAGGAATTTCTCGTAGCCCTCGGCGTATTTCCGGTTTTGGTAGGCGGTGAGATCCTTGACGCGGGTCGCGATGATGTCGGCCAGCGACTTCGCCGCCGGCCGCGCGAGCGGCACCGGCTCGGCCGGAAACGCGATCTTCGCCACCGCCTCGAGGTCGACCGCGGCGCGGCGGCCCCACGCGAACGCCTCCTTGTTCATGCGCACGGCGATGCCGTTCAACTCGATCGCCTTCTCGATCGATTCGAGACGGAGCGGGATGAGGCCTTTCTGGAACGCATAGCCGAGCATGAACATGTTGCCGGCGATGGCGTCGCCCATGAGCGCGGTCGCGAGGCGCGTGGCATCGATGACGCTCATGCCGTCGGCGCCGACCGCGTCAGCGATCGTCGCCTGCAGCGCGGCGTTGGGGAACCGCAGATCGCGGTTCTGGATGAACGAGGCGGTCATCTGCTCGTAGGCGTTGATCACCGCGCGCGTGCCGCCGGGCTTCATGGTGCGCAGCGCGTCGGGCGAGGCGGCCACGACGACGTCGCAGCCGATGATCGTATCGGCCTCGCCGGCGGCGATGCGCGCGGCGTAGATGTCCTGCGGCCGGTCGGCGATGCGCACATGGCTCATCACCGCGCCGTTCTTCTGCGCGAGCCCGGTCATGTCGAGCACCGAGGCGCCCTTGCCCTCGATATGCGCGGCCATGCCGAGCAGCTGGCCGATCGTGATCACGCCGGTGCCGCCGATGCCGGTGACGAGAATGCCGTGCGGCTTGGCGGCGCTCGGGATCTTCGGCAGCGGAATGGCGCTCTCGGGCATCGTCCGCGGCCCGCCGGCGCGCGCCTTCCGCGGCGCCGCGCCGTAGACCGAGACGAAGCTGGGGCAGAAGCCTTTGACGCAGGAATAATCCTTGTTGCAGTTCGACTGATCGATCGCGCGCTTCCGCCCGAACTCGGTCTCCTTCGGCAGCACCGAGATGCAGTTCGACTGCACCGAGCAGTCGCCGCAGCCTTCGCAGACGCGCTCGTTGATGAAGACGCGGCGCGGCGGATCGACCATCAGGCCGCGCTTCCGGCGCCGGCGCTTCTCGGCGGCGCAGGTCTGCTCGTAGATCAGCACCGAGACGCCCTTCCATTCGCGCAGCTCGCGCTGCACGGCGTCGAGGTCGTCGCGGTGGTGGAAGGTGATGCCCGGCGGCCAGTGCCAGTCGATCGGATACTTCAAGGGATCGTCGGAGACGACGGCGATGCGCTTGACGCCCTCGGCCCAGACCTGGTTGGCGACATCGGCCGGCGTCGGCGACCCTTCCACCGGCTGGCCGCCGGTCATCGCCACCGCGTCGTTGTAGAGGATCTTGTAGGTGATGTTGACCTTGGCCGCGACGCAGGCGCGGATCGCGAGCAGGCCCGAGTGGTAATAGGTGCCGTCGCCGAGATTGGCGAAGATGTGCTTCTCGCTGGTGAACGGCGCCTGGCCGATCCACGGGACACCTTCGCCGCCCATATGCGTGAAGGTCGCCGTGTTGCGGTTCATGAAGATCGCCATCGTGTGGCAGCCGATGCCGGCGGTGGCGCGGCTGCCCTCGGGCACGCGGGTCGAGGTGTTGTGCGGGCACCCCGAGCAGAAATAGGGGATGCGCACGAGCTCGGTCTTCTTGGCGGCGAGCGCCTTCTCCTTGGCCTCGAGGAACGCCACGCGCTCGCGGATCGACGGGCTGTCGAAGAACTTCAGGATGCGCGAGGCCACCGCCTTGGCGACGACGGTGTTGGAAAGCTCGCCGCCGGCCGGCAGCAGCCACTGCTGGTTCTCGTCGAACTTGCCGACGACGCGCGGCCGCGCCTGTTCGTTCCAGTTGTAGAGCTGCTCTTTGAGCTGGTTCTCGATGATCGCGCGCTTCTCCTCGACGACGATCACCTCTTCGAGGCCGTAGGCGAACTCGCGCGCGCCCTCGCGCTCGAGCGGCCACACCATGCCGACCTTGTAGACGCGAAGGCCGATCTCGGCCGCGAGCCGCTCGTCGATGCCGAGATCGTCGAGCGCCTGGCGCACGTCGAGATAGGCCTTGCCGCTGGTGATGATGCCGAGCCGCGGCTTCGGGCTGTCGATGACGATGCGGTCGATCTTGTTGGAACGCGTGAACGCGAGCGCGGCATAGACCTTGTGCTTCTGGAGTCGCGCCTCCTGGTCCCAGAAGCTGTCCGGCCAGCGGATGTTCAAGCCGCCGGGCGGCATCTCGAAGGTGTTCGGCAGCTTGAAATCGTAGCGCTCGGGATCGACCGCGACCGAGGCCGAGGCCTCGACGTTCTCGGAGACGCATTTCAGCGCCACCCAGCAGCCCGAGTAGCGCGACATCGCACAGCCGAAGATGCCGTAATCGAGGATCTCCTGCGTGTTGGCCGGGAACAGCACCGGCACCATGCAGGCGATGAAGTCGTGGTCGGTCTGGTGGGGCAGCGTCGAGGAGGCGGCGCCGTGGTCGTCGCCCGCGCAGATGAGCACGCCGCCATGCTGCGACGTGCCGGCGGTGTTGCCGTGGCGCAGCACGTCGATCGTACGGTCGACGCCCGGGCCCTTGCCGTACCACATGGCGAAAACGCCGTCGTACTTGGCGCCGGGATAGAGGTTCAACTGCTGCGAGCCCCAGATCGAGGTCATCGCCAGGTCTTCGTTCAAGCCCGGCTCGAACTTGATGTGGTTCTCCTGGAGGTACTTCTTGGCGCGCCAGAGATTCTGGTCGAGCCCGCCCAGCGGCGAGCCGCGATAGCCCGAGATGAAGCCGGCGGTGTTGAGGCCCTTCGCGACGTCGAGCCAGCGCTGCATCAGCGGCAGGCGGACGAGGGCTTGGATTCCGGTCAGGTAAACGCGGCCCCGCTCGAGCGTGTACTTGTCCTCGAGCGAGACCAGCAGCGGAGCAGGCAGCGCCATCGGCGGCTTCTCCCAGGAAATACGGGGATTTCTCGGGGCCTAAGGTAATGCGCCGGACGGGGGATGCAAATGGGAAGTGGAGAGGCCGCACATGCGCAACCTTGCTGCGCGGGCGCTGCCCGAGGCGCAAGGGCGTTTCGCAGCCGCGCTTGCGTGCGATATTTTCGACGCGGAGGGGCGCGATGAGGCGATGGGACGTCCTGGGCCTGGCTCTGACGCTGGCCTCCGCCGCGCCGGCCTTGGCCGACGAGGCGGCGGATTGGCGGCGCTGCGAGCGCGCGTCGGCCGATCCTCCGGCCGGCATCGCGGCGTGCACGCGGCTCATCGAGGGCGGCCGGCAGACCGCGGCCGATCTGGCGCTCGCCTATTACAACCGCGGCAACGCCCATACCGTGCTGAACCAGTATGCGCGCGCGATCGAGGATTACGGGCGGGCGCTCGAGCTCAGTCCCAGCGACGCGCAGGCGCACGGCAATCGCGGCCTCGCCTTCTACGCGCTGCGCAAATACGCGCTCGCGATCGAGGATTTCGACCGCGCGATCGCGCTCGAGCCCAAAGACCCGAACTTCTACAATCTGCGCGGCGCCACCTATCGCGCGCTGGGCAAATTCGAGGAGGCGATCCTCGACTATGACCGCGCCATCGCGCTCAGGCCCGATTTCGCGCAGGCCTACAACAACCGCGGCAACGCCTACGCGATGCAGGGCGACAATGCGCGCGCGATCGAGGACTACGACAAAGCGCTGAGTCTCGCGCCCAACTATGCCAGCGCCTATCAGAATCGCGCCGCCGCGCACGAGTCGCTCGGCAACAAGGCTGCGGCGATCCGCGACTACCGCGCCGCGCTGCGGCTCGATGCGAGTCTGGAGGAGTCGCGGAAGGGGCTCGCGCGACTGACGGCCTCGCGGTGAACCCTGCGCTTGAGGGGGAGCTGTCGAGTGCGCGTCTTCGCGCGCTCGACTGAGGGGGGCAGCACCTCACCTTGCGGAAGCGCCGAACGCCACCCGGAGCCGCGCAAGCGCGCGGCTCCGACCGCCCCTCAAGGGGGCGGTGGACGCTCCCTGACGGTCGCTGATCGATCTTACCGCGGCACCAAGTTCGCGCCGCTGCGCGCGTCGCCGAGTTGGGTCGGGCTGATCGTCGGCCATGGCCATTGCGGCATGCGCGCCAACGGGTGGGGATCGAAGCACAGGCGGAACATGCGCGAGATGTCGCTCGAGCCCTCGAGCTTCAGCGCCTCCGAGTCGATCGCCTCCTTCAACTTGATCTGCCCCATCCACACGTCGGTCAGCGTGCGCAGATTGGTTTCGACGCGGAGGTCCACGTCGAAGCCGGGCCGCTTGATGCAAAGATCGACATCGCCCTCGTCGAACACCAGCCACCAGAGCCGCTTGGCGCTGGGCACGCCGGCGAAGCGGAACTCGATCACGGTGCGGCGGTCGGCGGGAACCACGTCGCGGCGCAGGTTGCGCCGCATGTCCCACATCAAGAGGGCCACGTCGAGATTGCGCGTCGGGGTTTGGTGCTGCAGCCAACGCAGCCCCCAGGCGGCCAAGCCCTCGACGACGGGCCTAAGCTGCTCGCCCGATTTGGTAAGACGGTATTCGGGGCTGCCGTCGGCGCCCTTCACGCGCTCGATCAACCCCGCGAACTGCAGCTGCTTGAGGCGCTGCGAGAGCAGCGAAGGCGACATCAGCGGCACGCCGCGCTTCAGCTCGTTGAACCGCGTGTGCCCATAGAGCAGCTCGCGCAGCACGAGCGGCGTCCAGCGCTCGGCGAACACCTCGGCGGCCATCGCGAGCGGGCAGAACTGGCCGTAGCCTCGAAAACGGGCCATTGCGGGTGTCCTTGCGGCAGCCGAGCCGGGCACTACAAATCTTGGACTTGGCCGGCCCAGGGCGCAACGGCATGTTGCGCGAAACGACGGTCTGGCAAAGACATTTGGACGTGCGGGCAAGCTTTGCCGGCAGCCGCCGACTCGGGGACCAGGGACAGGAGTCACGCCAACACGGAGGCTTCGATGACTTTGAAATCCCATGTCCGCTCAGCTTTGCTTGCCGGCTTTTGCACGTTCGCGTTCGCAGGCGTTGCCGCGGCGCAGCATCACGAGATCGCGTCCGGCGACGCGATCAAATGGGGTCCGGCGCCGCCCTCGCTGCCGCCCGGCGCCCAGGCCGCCGTATTGATGGGCAGCCCGGCCAAGGAAGGCCCATTCGTGCTGCGACTCAAATTCCCGGCGGGCTTCGTGATCCCGCCGCACCGCCATTCCAAGGAAGAGCACGTGACGGTGATCTCGGGCAGCTTCGCGATGAGCACCGGCGAGAAGTTCGACCGCGCCGCGGCCAGGCCGCTGCCGCCGGGCAGCTTCATCCGCATTCCCGCTGAGCACCCGCACTGGGCGTGGACCGAGCGCGAGACGGTGGTGCAGATCAACGGTATGGGCCCGTTCGATGTCCGCTACGTCAACGCGAGCGACGATCCGCGGCTGAAGAAAACCCAGTAAGCGTCGCCTCACCGCCTAACGCGGCCATTAGAAACACCGAGGTAAGAGAGATGTCGATCATCGGATCCCGCTGGATCGATCTCGTCAACGAGATCGGCCCGGCATTCGCCGCGAAGTCCGCGGCGCACGACGAAAGCGACGCGTTCGTCGCCGAGAACTATGCCGTCATGAAGCAGAAGAAGCTGTTCTCGGCGCAGGTGCCGCCCGAGTTCGGCGGCGGCGGCGCACGCCATTCGGAAATCTGCACGGCGCTGCGCGGGCTCGCGCACCACTGCCCGTCGACGGCGCTGGCGCTCTCGATGCATCAGCATCTCGTGTCGGCCGCGCTCCACAACCATCGCAAGGGACGGCCGGGGCAGAAGCTGCTCGAAGCGGTCGGCGCCAAGGAGCTGGTGCTGGTCTCGACCGGCGCCAACGACTGGCTCGCCTCGAGCGGCGAGGCCA
>SBBV01000038.1 GCA_005240015.1 Candidatus Odyssella thessalonicensis
CTCACCGGCGCCGCCTTCGTCTGCTTCCTCAGCCAGTTCGTGCTCATGGCCGACGCGATCCACGACAAGATCGGCGCCACCGACGTGATCGAGCTGCAGGCGCTGATGATGACGCTCGCGGTGACCGTGCTGTTCACCGGCGTGCTCGTCGACGAGCGCCGGAAGCAGGAGGCGGCGCGCGAGAAGCTGCGCGACGAGGTGAGCCATCTCGCGCGGCTCAGCACCGGCGGCGAGATCGCGACCGGCCTCGCACACGAGCTCAACCAGCCGCTCACCGCGCTGCTCAACTATGTGCGCGTCGGCAAGGCCCAGATCGAGCGCGGCAGCGCCGCGGCGCAGGTGCTGGAGCCGCTGCTTAAGGCCGAGGCGCAGGGCGTGCGCGCGGCCGAGACCGTGCAGCGCCTCCACGACTTCCTGCGCTACGGCGAGTTCTCGATGGACGAGTTCGATCTGGGCGACGCCGTCGGCGAGGCGGTGGCGCTCGTGCGCGTGACCAAGCGTCCGAGCGAGATCGCGGTGCGCGTCGCTCCCGAAATCGTGGGGCTCAAGGTGAGCGCCGACCGGGTGCAAACTACGCAAATCCTCGTAAACCTTATTACGAATGCGTTCGAGGCGATCATGGAGCATGATGTTGCCGCCGGCGCGGTCGAGATTACGGTCGCGAAGGTGGACGGGCGGGCGGAGATTTCGGTTTCGGACAACGGCCCGGGCGTGGCGGTCGAGGACCGCGCCCGCATCTTCGATTCGTTCTTCACGACCAAGATCGAGGGCATGGGGCTGGGCTTGGCGATTTGCCGGAGCCTGGCCGAGGCGCAGGGCGGCCGCATCTGGTACGAGCATGGCGAGGCGGGCCGTCACCGCTTCGTCTTCACGTTGAATCTGGCTGGAGGTTGAGCGAATGGCACGGTCGGCGGTTTACATCGTGGACGACGACGCGGCGGTGCGCGACAGCATGGCCCAGCTCCTCGGCATGCACGGCTACGAGACGCGCCAGTTTGCCGACGCGGCGGGCTATCTCGACGCGGCGGACAAGCTGCCGAAGGGCTGCGTGCTGCTCGACATCCGCATGCCGGGCATGAGCGGCATGGAGCTGCAGGACGAATTGAAGAAGCGCGGCCGCGAGGAGCCGATCGTCTTCGTCACCGGCCACGGCGATATCGGCCTCGCCGTCAAGGCGATGAAGGCGGGCGCCACCGATTTCCTGCAGAAGCCCTGCGACGAGGAGGAGCTGATCGGCGCCGTGCGCGCGGCGCTGGCCGGCAAGCGCCAAGCGCGGCCTTCGGGCGACGTCGACGAGAAGGCGGCGGCGGCGTTGGCGCGCCTCACCGACCGCGAGCGCGAGATCCTCGGCTATGTCAGCAAGGGCCTCACCAGCAAGGCGATCGCGCAGCGCCTCGGCATCAGCGTGCGCACGGTCGACATCCACCGCGCCAACATCATGAACAAGACCGGCACGCGCAACGTGGTGGAGCTGGTGCGTCTGGCGCTCGCCGGCGGCTTCATGTCGGGCGACTGAGCGGATTGGAGAAGCAGCGCTAGATTCCCGTTTATTTCGAGTCACTCCGGCCGCATATTCCTGCGTCTCGGCGGACGCGGCACGCCCGCCGATTCTAATAAGAGCGGCAGGGAAGCTTTGTCATGCACTACCGGGGGACTTTCGCGCCGGATTACGGGCGTTATTCCAACTCGCCCTGGACCCGCGTGTAGCGACCTTCGCGACTAGGTCCTGAGAACGATCAAGGCGAGGGCGCGCATGAACTTCCCCCACTTCATCGAGGTGACCGCGGCAACACTGTTCGCGATCGCAGTTATCCACACCTTCTCGACGAAGTTCTTCGAGCACCTCGCCCACACGCGGCCGAGTCATGCGGGCCTTTGGCACCTGCTCGGCGAGGTCGAGGGCGTGTTCGGCGTGTGGGCGGCGATCCTGCTGGTCTTCATCTCGGTCACGATCGGCGTCAAGGAGGCCGTCGACTATCTCGATTCGCGCAACTTCACGGAGCCCGCGTTCGTTTTCGTCATCATGGTCGTGGCCGCGAGCCGGCCGATCCTGCGCGCCGCCGAGATCGTGATGGGTGGCATCGCACGGCTCCTGCCGATGCGGCGGAGCACGGCGTATTTCTTCGTGCTCCTGAGCATCGGGCCGCTGCTCGGCTCTTTCATCACGGAACCGGCGGCGATGACGCTGACCGCGATCATGCTGCGCGACCACTTCCTTTCGCGCGGCATCACTGAGCGCATGAAGTATGCGATCATCGGAACGCTGTTCGTAAACGTATCGGTCGGCGGGGCGCTTACGCCCTATGCGGCGCCGCCCATCCTGATGGTCGCTGCGACGTGGAACTGGGATTTCATGCATGTGTTCTCGGCATTCGGCGTTCGCTCGATGGCGATCGTGTTCGTCAATGCGGCTGCCGTCACTTGGCTGATCCGCAAACAACTGAGCACTTCCGATGAGTCGGCCGAATTCCGGAGCGATGAAGGCCCGATGCCGCTAGGCGTCATCGCCATTCATTTGCTGTTTCTCGCCGGCGTCGTCTACTTCAATCACCATATGGCGGTGTTCCTCGGCCTGTTCTTGTTCTTTCTCGGCTACACGCAGGCCTACAAGCGTTACCAGCGCCCGCTCATTCTGCGCGAGGGGCTTATGGTGGGCTTCTTCCTCGCAGGCTTGGTCGCGCTGGGCGGCATGCAGCGCTGGTGGCTGCAGCCGGTGCTGAGCGGCCTCGACGGCACGGTGCTGTTTCTTGGCGCCACAGCGCTGACGGCGATTACCGACAATGCGGCGCTCACCTATCTGGGTTCGCTCGTGCAAGGCATCACGGACGAGTTCAAGTATGCGCTCGTGGCCGGCGCAATCACCGGCGGCGGCCTCACCGTCATTGCCAACGCGCCGAATCCCGCCGGGTATTCGATCCTGCGCGCGCGGTTCAACGAGGACAGCATCAGCGCGCTCGGGTTGTTTCTCGCGGCGGTGCCGCCGACGATCGTCGCGATCGCGGCGTTCTGGGGCGACCGCTTCATCAGAGCACTGTTCTAGTTGCGGGAGACTTGCAACAATTCAGAGCCCGGAACGCGCCGACAAGGCGCACGCACGTCGTCGCGTCGCAAGCCGCCGGGGACGGCCCCCCTTTCGCGTTAACATTCGTCAACATCCGTCAACATTCGTAAACATCGCCGTAAACACCGCGGACCGCATCGTAAACATCGCCGGCCTTTCGGCCTTCAAGTCGTTCGTGGACGTGGCGCGCATCGGCGCAGTTTCCAGGTCCGCGCATGGGCTATGAGCGCGCCTCTTGGAGCGGTCCCGCGCGTGCTCGCGTCGTGATTCACATTTTCAAAGAGCGACGCGCGGCGCGCTCGCGCGCCACTCGCCGGCCCATCGGGGCCATCAGCACGGTTAGAACAATTAGAGAACATCGTCAATAGCAAAAAAGCGCGGTGTCCCTCTCATGTGCGTCGAGGCACAAGTTGCGAAGTCCGGTACTTAGGTTGCCATACGGATGCAAAACGGCGTTCGGTTTCATGTTAATGGCGCCGGAAACCGCAGTGCCGAACGATGCCTAGAACGGAAAAAGGTGCAAAGCGCGTCGCCGCCGCGTCGCGACCAAACAGCGGAGCATCCGCGCGCACCAAGTCGCTTGAAGAGCTGGATCGCGAGTTGGCTCGGCTGAACCGCGAGATCCTGATTCAAATTGGGGCGCCGAAGAAGAAGCAAGGAAAGAGCTAGCAACAGAAATCGGGCGTCAGCAGCGCTCGCATGCCGCCGCCCTAATCGGCAAACCCCGCCAGCGCGCGGACCTCGGCCGGCGTGCGGCCGGCCGCGCGCAGCGCGTGCAGGGTGAGCGCGCGGTCGCGCTTGGCGAAGCGGCGCCCGTCGGTCCCGAGCAGCAGCCTGTGGTGATGATAGTCGGGCGTGGCGTAGCCGAGCAGCGCCTGCAGCAGGCGATGGATGTGCGTGGCGACGAACAGGTCCTCGCCGCGCGTGACCAGCGTCACGCCCTGGAGATGATCGTCGTGCGTCACCGCGAGGTGATAGCTGGCGGGCGTGTCCTTCCGCGCCACGACGACATCGCCGAGCAGCGCGGGGCGCGCGTCCTGCTCGCCGCTTTCGCGGTCGCGCCAGCGGAGCGGCCCCGCGATCGCCGCCGCCTTCGCCACGTCGAGCCGGAGCGCGTGGTTGTCGCCGCGCTCGAGGCGCGCTTTGCGCTCGTAGGGCGTGAGACGGCGGCAAGTGCCCGGATAGAGTGGCCCGCCGTCGCCGTGCGGCGCGCCGGCGGCCGCGGCGATCTCGGCCGCGATCTCGGTGCGCGTGCAGAAGCAGGGATAGATGAGGTCCATCGCCCCGAGGCGCTGGAGCGCCGCGCGATAGTCGGCGAAGTGCTGCGCCTGCCGGCGCACCGGCTCTTCCCAGCGGAGGCCGAGCCAGGCGAGGTCCGCGAAGATCGCGTCGGTGAATTCCGGCCGGCAGCGCGTCTCATCGATGTCCTCGATGCGCAGCAGGAAGCGTCCGCCGGCTTGGCGCGCGGCGCGCTCGGCGAAGAGCGCGGAATAGGCGCTGCCGAGATGGATGAGACCCGTGGGGCTCGGCGCGAAGCGGGTGACGGCTGCAGGCATTAAGGAAGTGAATTCTAACTTTGGGACCGCGCGGCTCCAGCCGCGCTCTTTGTTGCCGCGGGACCGAAGGGCGCGCCTGGAGGCGCGCGGGCCCAAAGATCAGTTCGCCCGCCCCTTCTGGCGGCCGACGCGCTCGGCTATGAGGCAGAGCAGCTCCCACATCATGGTGACGCCGACCAGCGCCGTCATGCCGGTGGGATCGAACGGCGGCGAGACCTCGACGACGTCGGCGCCGACGATGTCGAGGCCGCGGAGTCCGCGGATCATCTGCTGCGCTTCCAGCGTCGTGTAGCCGCCGATCTCGGGTGTCCCGGTGCCGGGCGCATAGACCGGATCGAGGCCGTCGACGTCGAAGCTCACATAGATGGGCCCGTCGCCAGCGACGCGGCGCGCCTCGGCCACGGTCTTCTCGACGCCCAACGCCTGGAACTCCTCGATCTCGATCACGCGGATGCCCTGCGCCAGGCCCCAATCCTTGTCCTCGGGCGTGTAGAGCGAGCCGCGGATGCCGATCTGGATCGTGCGCTTGGGATCGAGCACGCCTTCCTCGATCGCGCGGCGGAACGGGGTCCCGTGCGTGTATTTGTATTCGCCGTAGTAGCGGTCCCAGGTGTCGGTGTGGGCGTCGAAATGCACGAGGCCGAGCGGCCGACCCTTGCCCAGCACCTTGAGGATCGGCAGCGTGATCAGGTGGTCGCCGCCGGCCGAGAGCGGCACGACGCCGGCATCGTGGACCTTGACGAAGAACGCCTCGATGCGCGCCAACGAGTCGGCGAGATCGACCGGGTTCACCGGCGTGTCGCCGAGATCGGCGCATTGCGCGAGGCGGTAGGGCTGGAGCCCGCTGATGTGGTGGACGTTGCGCATCAAGGTCGACTGATCGCGCATCTGGCGCGGGCCGTGGCGCGCGCCCGGGCGGTTGGTGGTGCCGCCATCCCAGGGCACGCCGATGATGCCGATCTCGACGCCGGCCGACTTGGCCTCGTCGATACCCACGTGCGGCAGGCGCATGAAGGTCGGGATGCCGGCGAAGCGCGGCAGCACGTTGCCGGAGACGGGGAGGAAGCGCTGCTTGTCGGCCTTGTTCATCGCTCAACAGTATGGAGACGCGCTGGCTACTTGATAGTTCGCTTGTCGCCGAGGGCAATCAAGTCGCAGATCACGGTTCCGACAATGAGCGTCAGGAACGCGTAACTCAGAATGTTGAACCAGAGTTCTGGTGCCCAATAGTTTGACGCCAGCAACCCGATGCTGGAAAGACCGCCAATGTAGAGACTTAGACCCGAGGCCCGCTCCCGGCTTATTGCAACGATGTCCATAGCCAACCGGGCAATCGTGAAGACCGGAATCCAAACGACGAAGCGGAAAAGATTGACTTGCTTATCGAGTTCCATGTTGTCCCCCGCCACAACGAGGAACAGAAGCAGGAATGAAAGGGCCATGGCTGTTGAGGACAAGACGATAGAAATTACCAGGGCCGTTTTTCGCACCTGAGCCACCCGCTCGCCCCCGCTTTGGACGAGCGGAGATTGTGAGCGAAGTAGGGAAAGCGCGAACGCTCTGGGTTGCCTCATCGGCCGCAAACCCCTGATATACCAATAATTAAGCATCTTTGCCGGGGGCATTCCGGGAACTTAAGGACGGCGGCGGCGTTCGTTGCTTCGGCTCCGGCCCCCTGCGATCCGGGCTTTGGACAACGAAAAGACGATCTTGGGAGAGTTTGATGGGTGGTTTCTTCCAGTGGCTTGAAGGTGCCATCGCCTATATTGCGGCGGTCACCGGCCTGAGCGTGCTCTGCTTCGTCGCGATGCGCCTGCTCGCCTGAGCGCGATGGCACCTTCAAGCCACTGGAAGAAACCACCCATCAAACTCTCCCAAGATCGTCTTTTCGTTGTCCAAAGCCCGGATCGCAGGGGGCCC
>SBBV01000352.1 GCA_005240015.1 Candidatus Odyssella thessalonicensis
GGCCGGGCTCGGCCGGCGCATCAAGCTCGCCTACGACGATCTCGACAATCCGAGCATGTACGGCCTGCTGCTGTTCGTGCTGACGGCGACGATCCTCGTCTATTTCCTCGTCCATGGCTGGGAGCGGCGCATCCACCGCCGCTGGCGGCAATGACTGGGCCAGCGCAAAAAGGGGTCAGACCCCTTTTCGGAAAGGGAAAGGGGTCAGACCCCTTTTTTGTACGTAAATACACTGACTTGGCTATTTTTGCGGCGGTCTTCGCGGCGCTGTGGCAGGGCGCGCACGAACTCGTCGGCGCCGAGGGTCTCTCCTCGCCGCTCGCCACCTTCGCGCGCGCCGGAGCATTGCTCGGAAGCAGACCGTTCTGGGATCACGCCGGCGCCACGGGCCTCGCCTTTGCCTATGCGCTGCTCGTGGCGCTCGCGGGCGGGCTCCTGATCGGCCTCGTGCTCGGCTATTTCCGCCTCGCCGGCGAGGTGTTCGAGCCGATCGTGGGTGCCGTCTACTCGATCCCGAAGATCACGCTCTATCCGATCATCCTGCTCGTCTTCGGCCTGACGCTCTCGGCCAAGGTCGCGTTCGGCGCGCTCCACGGCATCTTCCCGATGATCATCTTCACGATGAGCGGCGTCAAAAACGTGAAGCCCGTGCTGCTCAAGGCCGCGCGCGCGATGCGGCTCTCGCCCGAGGCGAGCATGCGCTTCATCCTGATCCCGGCGGCCCTGCCCGAGATCTTCACCGGCTTCCGCATCGGCTTCTCGCTGACCCTGCTCGGCACGCTGATCGGCGAGCTCTTCGCCTCCGACCGCGGGCTCGGCTTCATGCTGATCCGCAGCATCGAGCACAACGACGCCGAAACGATCCTGGCGCTCACGCTGCTGCTGTTCGCGGCTTCGGCCGTTGTCGGCTGGATCCTGCTGCGCCTCGACCGCCGCATCCGCCGTTACAAGGAAACCGGCCCTGCTTCGCTGTAGCGAAAGGAACCACCGAGGGCATGGAGGACACGGCGAACAAAAATTTTGCGCGAAGCGCGCGACTGTTCCCTCCGTGCCCTCTGTGGTTCGCCTTCCTCTCCACCGCGCTCAGCGGTCGAGTGGACCCCGCAGCTCGCGATAGTCGATCGTGCAATCGCCGCTGTCGGCGGCGCGGAAATGGATGCGCGTCCTCCTCGCCTCGTCGCGCCAGATGAGGTGGCGCAGCTCGCCCTTGTCGGTGACGAGGTCGCTTGCCCCGTAGCGCATGGCGAGCGCGGCTTCGAGCTGCGCGCAAGCCTCGCCGGCGGGGCCGTCGGTCGCGAGCGGCTCCTCGGTGACCGACCAGAGCCGGCCTTCGGGGTTGAACCAGAACGTGGCGCGCACGCGCGCATCGCCGAGCCAGCGCTCGCCGGCGATGCGGTCCTTGAGGGTCATCGCCGGCCGGCGCGTGGGCTTGACCCGCCGGCCCGCCCAGCCCTCCGCACGCGTGCCCTCGCCGGCCAGCGCCGCGAGCACCTGCGCCTCGCTCATGTTCCAGCGCACGCCGTCCCACATCGCCGCCGCCGGGCCGGCCAAGAGAACCGCGGCCGCCAAAAAAGGGGTCAGACCCCGGCGCAGCGCAAGAGCGCTGCTGACCGCCAAATCGCGCTTTGCGCGATTTGCCCGGAAGCTCGCCGCTTGGCAAGCGACGGGGTCTGACCCCTTTTTTGCATGTCTCATCAAGCGCATAGCCAGACAGCGTCGTCGCGCACCGCGATTTCGAGGCGCTGCAGCGAGGCGCCGGCGCAAGGGCCGGAGACGCAGAACCCGTCCAGGGGGCGGAAGAGGGCGCCGTGCATCCGGCAGAGCAAGAGCTTGCCCTCGGCGTCGAAGAAATGATCGCCCGAGAGGTTGAGCGGCAGGCCGAGATGCGGGCAGGCATTGACGTAGCCGCGCACATCGCCCGCCCAGCGCAAGACGAAGCCCCAATATCGGCGCGGATTGCCGAACTCGAACTCCTTGGCGCCGGTTGCCTCGAGATCGGCCACCGCGCAGATGCGCCACGGCAACGCAAACGCGTCCGCCGTCATCGTCCGCCTGGGGGCGAAATCGCGCACCGCGCGATTTCGCCGTAAGCAACGCTCTTGCGTTGCGTCGTCATCGCCCGGCTCCCGCGTCGACCACCGCGAGCGCCGTCATATTGACGATGCGGCGGACGGTCGAGGTAGGCGTGAGAATGTGCGCGGGCTTGGCGGCGCCCAGAAGAATGGGCCCGACCGTGATCCCCTGCCCGGTCGTCACCTTCAGCAGGTTGAACGCGATGTTGGCGGCGTCGAGGTTGGGCATGATCAGCAGATTGGCCTCGCCGGTGAGCCGCGCATGCGGGAACACCTGGTGCAGCATGTCCATCGAGAGTGCCGCGTCGCCGTGCATCTCGCCCTCGACCTCGAGCGGGAAGTCGAGTTCGGCCGCGCGCGCCTCGACGCGCGCCAGCGCCAGCCGCATCTTCCGCGCCGAAGCCGTGTCGGCCGAGCCGAAATTCGAGTGCGAGAGCAGCGCCACGCGCGGCCGAAC
>SBBV01000098.1 GCA_005240015.1 Candidatus Odyssella thessalonicensis
GCCCGCATCGCGCGCCCGCCGGCAGGCGCCGACGCGGGTGCGGGCGGCGCACTGGCTGCGGCTTGGCGCGGCGTTGCGGCGACCTCTGCGGCGCCCTCGGCCTTCTCGTCGGCTGCGCCGGCGACCTCGAGCCGCACGAGCTCGGCGCCGACCGCGACCACGCCGCCGACCTCGGCGCCCAGCGCGACGACCGTGCCCGCGACCGGCGAGGGGATCTCCACGGTGGCCTTGTCGGTCATGACGGCGGCCAGCACTTGGTCCTCGCTCACCGTGTCGCCGACCTTGACGTGCCACTCGACCAGCTCGGCTTCGGCCACGCCCTCGCCGACATCGGGCAGCTTGATGATACGGATCGCCATCTCAGGCCTCGCGGACTTCGCGGCGTTGAGGACTTCTGCCCTCGCGGGCGACGAGGGGCCCGAAGGGCAGGGGAGGCGCCCCATGATGCTGATGTGCAAACCGTCGCGGCATTGCCGACTATTGATTGGTCGCCAAGTCCGTGATCCGGCGCTTCGCGCCACCTTCTCTCCTCAGCCGGTTTGCAGGCCCGGCCCATCGCGGGGAACAGAGGAAGAGATCACGCATCTCACGCCTCCATAACGGCCCTGAGCGCGCGGCCGACGCGGTCGGGGCCGGGGAAGTAGTCCCATTCCTGAGCGTGCGGATAGGGCGTGTCCCAGCCAGTCACACGCATCACCGGCGCCTCGAGATTATAGAAGCAGTGCTCCTGCACCAGCGCTGCCAGTTCTGCCCCGAAGCCGGAGGTGAGCGTCGCCTCGTGCACGACCACGCAGCGGCCGGTCTTCCGCACCGAGGCGACGATGGCGTCAAGGTCGAGCGGCAGGAGCGCGCGCAGGTCGATGATCTCGGCGTCGATGCCGGTTTCCGCCGCCGCCGCCTCGGCGACATAGACCATGGTCCCGTAAGCCAGCACCGTGACGGCCGTGCCGGTGCGTCGCACCGCCGCCTGGCCCAGCGGCACGGTGTAGTGCCCGTCCGGCACCTCGCCCTGCGGATGGCGCGCCCACGGCGTTACCGGGCGGTCGTGGTGGCCGTCGAACGGACCGTTATAGAGCCGCTTGGGTTCGAGGAAGATCACGGGATCGTCGTCCTCGATGGCGGCAATCAGCAACCCCTTGGCGTCGTAGGGGTTCGACGGCACTACCGTCTTCAGCCCGCAGACATGCGTGAACAACGCCTCCGGGCTCTGGCTATGCGTCTGGCCGCCGAAGATGCCGCCGCCGGTCGGCATGCGCACCACCAACGGCGCCGTGAACTGGCCATTCGAGCGGTAGCGCAAGCGGGCCGCCTCCGACACGATTTGGTCGTAGGCCGGGTACATGTAGTCGGCGAACTGGATCTCGACGCAGGGCCGCAGACCATAGGCCGCCATACCGACCGCGGCGCCGACGATGCCCGACTCGCTGATCGGCGTGTCGAAGCAGCGGCTGGTGCCGTATTTCTGCTGCAGCCCCTGAGTGCAGCGGAACACTCCGCCGAAATAACCGACATCCTCGCCGAACACGACGACGCTCTCGTCGCGCTGCATGGCGACGTCCATGGCGTCGCGGATGGCCTCGACCATGTTCCGCCGCGGCATGTTCAACTCCTTCGCTCGTGGGCGGTCGGGGGCGCCACTGCACGCATTGTCATCATGGCTCAATACCCCGCCTGCTGGCGCTGACGGCGGAGATGCGGCGGCATCTCGGCGTAGACGCCCTCGAACATGTCGCGCGCCGAGGGATGGGGGCCGCTGTGCAAGGTGCCGTGGCTCTCGGCCTCTTTCTGCGCAGCAATGACGCTAGCCAGGATTTCCGCCTCGGCCTGCTTGTGGCGCGCTTCCGTCCAGGCGCCGCGCTTGATCAGGTGGTCCTTCAGCCGGATCACCGGATCGCCGAGCGGCCAAGCGTCGGATTCCGCCTTGGGCCGGTAGGCCGAGGGATCATCCGACGTGGAATGCGCCCCCACCCGGTAGGTGACGTACTCGACCAGCGTCGGCCCCAGTCCGCGATGCGCCCGTTCGACCGCCCATTTCGCAACCGCATGCACCGCAAGATAGTCGTTTCCATCGACCCGTAGCGCCGGCATGCCGAAACCCAGGCCCCGCGCCGCGAATGTGCCCGAGCCGCCGCGCGCGATGCCCTGGAAGGTCGAGATCGCCCACTGATTGTTGACGATGTTGAGCACCACCGGCGCCTTGTAGGTCGAGGCGAACACCAGGCCTGCGTGGAAGTCCGACTCCGCTGTCGAGCCGTCGCCGATCCAGCCCACGGCGATGCGCGTGTCGCGCCGGATGGCCGAGGCCATCGCCCAGCCCACGGCCTGAATGAACTGGGTCGCGAGATTTCCCGAGACGGAAAAGAAACCGTGGTCGCGCGCCGAGTACAGCACCGGCAGCTGCCGTCCCTTCATCGGGTCGCGCTCGTTGGAATAGATCTGGCACATCATCTCGACCATGGGATAGCCGCTTGCGATCAGCAGGCCGGCCTGCCGGTAGGTCGGGAAGTTCATGTCGCCAGGCTCGAGCGCCCGCTGGAACGCGCAGCTCACCGCCTCCTCGCCCATGTGCTGCATGTAGAACGAGGTCTTGCCCTGGCGCTGCGCCATTTGCATGCGCGCATCGAAGGCCCGCAACGTCATCATGTCGCGCAGGCCCTCGAGCAGCTCCGCGTCGCTGAGCAACCCGGCCCACTGCCCCACCGCCTCGCCCTCGCGGTTGAGCACGCGGATGATCGAGTAGGCGAGATCGCGGATCTCCTCGGCCTTGGCGTCAACCTCCGGCCGTCGCACCGACCCTGCCTTGGGGATAGCGACGTCGCTGAAATCCGGCGTGCCGCCGGGCCGCACCGCCGGTTCGGGCACATGGAAGGAGAGGGGCTGGCGATCGGACATGACGCGCTCCGTTCCGCTCCCCGCGGGGGGCCGCACAGGCCTATGGGCTCACAATCCCAGCACCCTGCGGCCGAACTGGAAGCCTATTGCGTGCGCGCGCAGGAATGAAGGGCCGTGAGGATCGCGGCGCGGCTGACATGGTCTTCCTTCGCAGGCGCAGCGCAGGTCGGCGTCGAAAAGGCGCGTACCAGGATCAATCAAGAGTTCGCGTCTCGCCGACGCGAACCGACTGCGGCGCCACCTCGGCCGGACACCCCTTCTGGCGCTGCCCGTTTCGCAAATCATCAGCGTAGAGTTCTTCCCATTGATCCCTGGCTTGCGAGTGTCGTTGCTCAGCGCCCTGGTTTTGGGTGATATGGCGTCTCGTGCGCGGTAGCGTTCGCACCGCGGAATTGGGTGGAACATGCAGCAAGCTGCTTCGCCGACTACGCTCATTCAGCGCGCGGACTGGATGGTGGCGTGGGACGGATCACAACACGTCTATCTCAAGGGCGCGGATCTGGCCTTCGATTCCACCGGCATCACCTTCATGGGTCACGGATATGCCGGGCATGCCGACCATGTGATCGACGGTCGCTCGCGCATGGTGATGCCCGGCTTCGTCAACATCCATTGCCATCCGACCTCGGAGCCGCTCCAACGCGGGCTTACCGAGGAGCGCAAGAGCCGCAAGCTCGGCATGAGCACGATCTACGAGTATCTCCAGCTCGTCGGCCGCTCCAACAAGACCAAGACGCTCGCGGATTCCGTCAACAGCAAAGATCCGCAGATCTACGAGGATTCCAACACGCGTTCGGCGGCCGCGAAGGTTGCGTTTGCCGAACTTCTGCAAAGCGGCGTCACCACCGTCGTCGACTATTCGCCCAACCGCGTGAACTGGCTCGACGAAGTCGCCGAGATCGGAATCCGCGCCTGCATCGCCCCGTCGTTCCGCTCGGCCGGCTGGTACACGACGAACGGGCACGAGGTGCTCTATCGCTGGGACGAGGAGGCGGGGCGCCAGGCCTTCGACGAAGCGATGCGCGTGCTCGACGCGGTGAAGCAGCATCCCTGCGATCGCCTCTTCGGCATGATGGCGCCGGGCCAGATCGACACCTGCACCGAGCAGTTGCTGCGCGACGCCAAGGCCGCGGCGCGCGAGCGCGATCTGCCGATGACGCTGCACGCCGCCCAGAGCGTGGTCGAGTTCCGCGAGATGATGCGCCGCCACGATCGGCGGCGCCAATGCGCTCAACCGCCCGGATCTGGGCCGGCTTGCGCCCGGCGCGAAGGCCGACGTGGTGATCGTCGATCTCGCGCACCCGCTGATGATGCCGGTGCGCGATCCCTTGCGTTCCCTGATCTTCTCGGCAGCGGACCGCGCCGTGCGCGAGGTCTACATCGACGGCGCGCAGGTGGTAGCCGAGGGGCGCGCGCTCACGATCGATCCGATGCCGGCGCTGGAACGACTCACGGCGGCGCAGCGGCGCATGGAAGCGGCGGTGCCCCAGCGCGATCCACGCCGGCGCTCGTCCGAAGAGGTCGCGCCGTTGGCACTCCGCCGGCAGTGAATAAGGACCGCCGTTGATTGGGTTGCGTCGCGCGGAGCGCTCGCCGAGCGATCGGCTCGGTCCGGGGCCGAACGTCAGGATGGCACTATTTCACTGCGCCGATCCTCAGCAGCTTCAATCGCGCCTTCCGCCAAGATTGATCCAATTCTTGCCGGCACTCGCCCGGGCCTGGCTGCCGCGCGCAGGGAATCGCGCTTTGCAGGACGCTGGATGCGGCTTGGCAATGCCCGCGCAATGCCGCTACGCTGGCCGCAGCCAATGCGGAGTGGGACATGCGATCTCTTGGCAAGGCAACTTTGGCCGCGCTGCTCGCGGCGGCCGTAACGTGCGGCACGGCCTGGGCGCAGACGCTCAAGGTCGGTTCGAAGAACTTCACCGAACAGTTCATCGTCGCCGAGCTTTACGCGGCCGCGCTCGAGGCGGCGGGATACAAGGTCGAGCGCAAGATCAACCTCGGGACCACGCTGGTCGCGCATGAAGCGATCCGCACAGGCGCGATCGACATCTATCCGGAATACACCGGAACCGGCCTCAACGCCGTCATGAAGGCGCAAGGGGTTACGGATACGAGCCCGCAGAAGGTCTACGAGATGGTGCGGGCGCACTACGAAAAGGAGTTCAAGCTCACCTGGCTGAAGCCCTCCGGCGTGAACAACGGCTACGCCATGATCGTGCGGCCGGAGACCGCGCGCAGCCACAATCTCAAGACGCTCTCCGATCTGGCCAAAGTCGCCAAGACCCTCAAGCTCGGCGCCGGTCCCGAGTTCGGCGATCGTCGGGATGGCGTACGCGGCTTGAAGGAGGTCTACGGAATCGAGTTCGGCGAGTTCCGGCAGTTCGCTGCTCTTCGCCTGCGCTACGCCGCTCTCACGCAGAAGCAAATCGACGTCGCCAACGGCTTCGCGACGGACTGGCAGATCGCGGCCGAGAAGTTCGTCGCGCTGCAGGACGACAAAGGGCTGTTCCCGCCCTACTTCCTGGCGCCGGTCGTGCGGCTTGACACGGTGGCGAACAACCCGAAGATCGTCGCGACGCTGGAGCGCGTCGGCACGCTCATCGACAACCCGACGATGCAAGACCTCAATCGTCGGGTGGAGGTCGACAAGAAAGAGCCGCGGCAAGTGGCGGCGGAATTCCTCAAGGCCAAGGGGGTCCTCCGCTGACATTGGACGGCCGCGGCCGGGCCATGGATCAGGTGCGACAGCGCAGAGCGGCCAACCCCAAAGGCGATGGCGCTCGAGACCAGAAGCGTGACGGCCGCATCGTCGAAATCGGAGATCGAACGCTCGGCGTCGCCGACGTCGCTGCCGTTGCCCGCCATCTGGCCC
>SBBV01000167.1 GCA_005240015.1 Candidatus Odyssella thessalonicensis
GGGCTTGGGCGGCAATGAGAACGCTGAAGCTGGAGCAGAAAGGTCCTGATTACTATTTATACCGACCTACATTTATCGGGCGATGGGCTGCGGCCGGCAAAGCCCAATTTCGTGAACGAACAGAGGCGATTAAGCCCTTGGAGCGATTCGTTAATAGGGCTAAATAGCCTTCCCCCATCCCAGAGATCGACCGGTAAGGCGCACGCGACGACAGGAGCTCAAGACAATGCCGAAATATGAGCTTGCGGTCGTGGAGAGCCGCTGGGAGCGGAAGCGCAATTACTCGATCCGCAGCATCTTCGACCTGATCAGCGATCTCTCGTACGGCGATACCCACGGGTATCACTACGAGATGGTCAACGACGAGCACGCGTTCAAAGAAATCGTTTCGCGCTTGCGGCAGACGCGCGGCATCCGCGCGCTCTACATTGCCGCGCACGGAATCAAGGACGGCATCCGCGCGTCGAACGGCAACCTCATCGACAAGCGCGTGATCTTCCGGACGCTGACGCGCCGGCTCGACGACGAGACCGGCAGCCTCGACGGCGTGCATTTCGGTGCGTGCTGGTTCCTGGACGAGCGCCACGCCCTCAACCTCCTGCGCCGCCACGGCGAGGGCGAGCCCGGCCTCTGGTGGGTCGCGGGCTACTCGAAGGTGATCGACTGGATCGATTCCTCGGCGCTCGACATGTTCTTCTGGCAGCAATACCTGAACGACGAGGAAGGCACGGCGCTCGAGCGCATCCATCGCTGCGCCGAGAACATCCGCCGGCTCATGCCGGGCGCCCACAAGGAGATGGGCTTCGAGATCTATGTGCGCGGCAATGGCGGCGTCAAAGGCCTGCTCGCCAACGGCCATGTCCACACCAACGGCGCCAACGGCAACGGCAAGGCCAATGGCCATGGCCGCACCAACGGCAACGGCCGCACGAACGGCAACGGCCACGCGCGCGTGAACGGCCGCCACTGAACCTTCGCGCTCCATCGGGAAAGCATCGCATGCGGAACCAAGGTTGGCATCGCGCCGCGCCGATGCTCGCGCTGGCGGCGCTGATGACGGCGATGCCGAGCCTCTCGCAGGCACAACGCGCACGCCCTTCCGCCGCGGCGCTGATCGCCGGTGCCAAGGCGACGCCGCTCGCAAAATTCGAGGTGAAGGACGAACTGCGCGAGCTCACGATCGAGCCGTGGCTCAACGAGCGGGTGGGCCGCAAGGGCCGGATCGCGTGGCGAACGACCTCGTGCCATGCGCGCGCCGGCGATCGCGTCGTGGTCCGCTCGCCCGTTTGCGTCGAAGCGGTCATTCGTTACGCCAACGGCGTGACGCTGACCGTCGGCATCGGCTTCGACGAGAAGGCGCCGCGTCCCGAGCAGAACCCGAACGCGATGTGGGGCTCGATCGCCGTGCGCGGCCGAGGCTGCGAATTCCTGCGCCACCCCGACCGCATCGACGGCGCGCTCGCCGCGATGGACGACCTCGTGAAGGCCGGCCGCTGCCAGTAGCGCGAATTGCTTCGGCCGGAATCGCCCCCGCACCGGGGCGGCACTGCGCCGCCGACAGCGCGCGCTGCTATCGCGCGAGCGCGGCGATCATCCCCGGCAGCAGGCGCAAATTTCTGTGAGCCGGTTTCCGCCGCGCGCGGCGGCGCCCGGAACCTCGCCCCGCATGCTCCGTTTGCAGAGCGCAACCTGCGGAGGCTTTTCCATGTGGACAGCAACTCGACGCGCGCTGCCGCTGGCCGCGCTGATGTCGCTCGGCGCGGCGCTGCCGGCATCGGCGCAGGAAGGCACGTGGCGGCTGCCGTTCCCCGGCGCCGACGGGCAGCCCCAGATCGAACGCCCGCTGCTCATGGGCAACGGCGAGACCGGGCCCTATGTCTGCAACGTCACCAACAAAGGGCCCAACGCGATCCTTCTCGTCCAGGCCAACAACACGCTGATCGCGCCCGGCCAAACGCTCTCCGCCTATGTCAAGAGCGGCGAGTGCCGGATCAAGCTCTACGCGCCCAATGCGATGTCGCCGCCGGCGAGCGGTACCTACTGGATCACGCTGATGACCCCGGGACGCTAGAGCACCTTTCGAGCAGATTGGACGCGGAACGCGCCGCGTGGCGGCGGCTCTTCGACCCGCCCGCGGCCCGGCCACACAACGTGCGTCGTTGTTTGCCTGCGGCGATGCAGGCGGGCGGGTCGGGGACCCGCCCCTACAGGTCAGACGCTCCCATTAGTCGGATGCGCTCTAGGGCGCATGCGGCGGCGGGCTAGCTGCGGCCGAACGCCGCCCGCAGCTCCTGCTTCGCGCGCATCAGGATGCTCTTCCGCCGCGCGGGCAGGTTCTTGCCGGCGCGGTTGATGTAGAAGTTGAGCATCGACATCGCCGACTGGAACGGCTTGGCCTTGCGCCGCGTGCTGTGCTCGGCCGAGCGCTTCAGCGAGGCGGCGATCTTCGCCGGGCTCGACAGGGTGAACACGTTCTTGTCGAGATCGAGCGCGTTGCTCTCGCGCGTCACGCGCGCCGACCAGTAGCGGTCGTCGCCTTTGCTCCGCCTCGTCCCGGCCTTCGATTTGCGCCTGTGCGTCGTGGCCATGATCCTTGCTCCGTTCGTTCGGCGTTGCGCGTGGCGCTCAGGAGCGCGGCGCGGCCGGCGGCGGCGGGCGCTCGCCGTGGGCACGGCGCGCCAGGCGCCGTTCGCGGCGGTCGTCGATGTTGGTGAGAACGCGCGGGCGCGTCTGCTCCGCGCCGGGCCCGGCCTTGAAGCGGTCGCCGCGAACGCGGCGTGGAATTGTGTTCAGCGCATCCAGAACCTTGCGCGCGGCCGTGGTGTCGGCAACGAGGCAGCCGTCCTCGACATGTGCGTGCTCCCTGCCGATCAGCCATTTCTGCGTCGCCCACGAGCCGTCGGCGCGCCGGCCGTCGACGCGCTCGATGCCGCCCTCTCTGCCGACGTCGTGCGTGCGGAAGACGCGGAATTCGCGCTTGGGCCGCACCTCGACGTGATAGAAATCGCCGCTGCTGCGCATGCCCGGTGCGGCGCGCTCGGCGCCTGGGGCGCGCTTATCCGCGGGCGCACGCTGCCAAGCGCGGCGCGCCGTCACCACGTTCGGGGGCGCGATCCGCCCCACCTTGCGCGTGCGTCGCCGGCGGCTCGTCACCACGCCACCCTCGCCGGGTCGCTAGGCGCGCGCGTGGCGCGCGGCCTGGGCCCGGGCGATGTTGCGCATGCGCGCCCGGCGCTGCGCGGCAGTGGGTTTGACGCGCTCGGGCACGTCAGGCCGGTCGGCGGCACGGAACCGGTCGCCGCCGAGGTGCTTCGGCGCCGAGCCCAGCATCGCGAAGATGCGCTTGGCATCTCTGCTGTCGGGCACGAGCCGGCCGTTGGCCTTGTGCGCGTGCTCCTTGCCGATCAGCCATTTCTGCGTGCTCCACGAGCCGCTGGCGCGCTTGCCGGCGACGCGCTCGATGCCGCCGCGCTTGCCGATGTCCTGCGTGCGGAACGTCTTGAACTCGCGCCGCGGCCGCACCTCGATGTGGAAGAACGCGCCGCCGCCCTTGGCGCCGGGCTTGGCGCGGCCGCGGCCCTCCGGCTGCGCGCGGCTCCGCGCCCGGGAGGACATGCCGCGCCAGGCGCGCTGCGCGCGTTTGATGTTGCGGGAACGAGTGCGTGTGGCTGCCATGGGTATCCTCCGTCGAGGATGCGCTGCGACCGGCCGCCATGCCGTCAGCCGCGGCGCTTGAAGAACTGCACCGCGCGCTCGTGCTTCATCGCATCCGCCCGCGAATCGAAAGTCCCGAGATTGCGGCGCTTGCCGGTCTTGGGGTTCACCTTGCGCGAATAGAGGCGGTACTTGCCTGAGGCGAGCTTGCGGATCATGAGCGTAGCCTCGCGAGAGCGCGGGAACTCGATGAATGCAACGACTTGGCGCGCACTCGGTTGCGTAGGTGCGACTCATCTGCCCGGCGCGCGCAAAGCGAAAAGGCCGCCCTTGCGGGCGGCCTTTCGTAATGCGATCGCGGCTTTCCCGCTCAGTGCACGTTCTTCCAGACGCGGCGGTAGATGACGAAGAACACGGCAGTGAAGAGCAAAAGGAACAGCACGACCTTGATGCCGGTGCGCTTCCTTTCCTCCATCGTCGGGTCGGCGGCCCAGCTGAGGAACGCGCACACATCGCGCGCCATCTGGTCGACCGTGGCCTTGGGCGCGTCCTTGCCGTAGTCGATCTGCCCCTCGGAAGTGAGCGGCGGCGGCATCACGATGATCTCGCCCGGGAAGTACTTGTTGTATTGCTGCGCGCCCTCGAGCTTGCGCGGTCTGCCCTCCTCGTCCTTCCAGTCCTTGGGCGGCTCGGAATAGCCGGTCAGGATGCTGTAGCAGTGATCGGCGCCGCCGGCGCGCGCCTTCACGATCAGCGAGAGATCGGGCGGCGCCTTGTTGCTGTTGGCGGCGGCCGCGGCCAGCGCATTCGGGAACGGCGAGACGAAGCGGTCCTTCAACTCGGCCTTGCGCTTCTTGGGCTGGCCGTCGTCGCCGATCTCGTCGATCTCCTTGGTCGCGGCCACGGCCTTGGCCTCGGACGGCGTCAGGCCGATCTCGACGAGGTTGCGGTAATACACCTGGCGCAGGCTGTGGCAGGTGGCGCAGGAGCCCATGAAGACCTTGAGCCCGCGCTGCAGCTGCTTCCGGTCGAACGTGCCGAACACCCCGTCATGCGCCCAGCTGACCGATTTCGGCTTCTCGGCTTCGGCGGCCCGGCTGGTGCTGGCGGCGGAGAGCGCGGCGAGAACCAGGCCCGCGGCGATCGCAAGACGCATTGTCGGATACTCCTTACTCTCGCGGGGCTAAGCGCGGGCCACGGCGGGCTTCACCACCGGCTCGCTGATGCTGAAGGGCAGCGGCTTCGGCGTCTCGACGCGGGCGATGATCGGCACCAGGATCAGGAAGTGGAAGAAGTACCACGCCGTCGCGGCGCGGCTGATGTGCAGCCATGCGCCCTCGGGCGGGTTGGCGCCGCAGAAGCCCAGCACGATGCAGTCGACGACGAGGATCCAGAACGCGACACGATAGGCCGGTCGGTAGTTGGCGCTGCGCACCTTCGAGGAGTCGAGCCAGGGCAGGAAGAACAGCAACAGGATCGACCCGAACATCGCGATCACGCCGGCGAGCTTGGCGTTGATGAAGAGGATGTCGGGCGTGGCGCGCAGGATCGCGTAGAACGGCAGGAAGTACCATTCAGGGACGATGTGCGGCGGGGTCACCTGCGAATCGGCCGGGATGTAGTTGTCGGGGTGGCCCATGAAGTCGGGCGCGAAGAACACGAAGATCGACCAGATCAGCAGGAACACGCCGAGCCCGAACATGTCCTTCACCGTGTAGTACGGATGGAACGGGATGGTGTCCTTGGGGCTCTTGACGTCGATGCCGAGCGGATTGCCCGACTTCACCGTGTGCAGCGACCAGATGTGCACGACGACGACGCCGACGATGATGAACGGGAGCAGGTAGTGCAGGCTGTAGAAGCGGTTGAGCGTCGGCTGGTCGACCGTGAAGCCGCCCCAGAGCCAGGTCGTGATGTCCTCGCCCACCAGCGGGATCGCGGAGAAGAGATTGGTGATGACCTTGGCCGCCCAGAAACTCATCTGGCCCCACGGCAGCACGTAGCCCATGAACGCGGTGGCCATCATCAGCAGCAGGATGATGATGCCCATCCACCACACGATCTCGCGCGGCGCCTTGTAGGAGCCGTAGTAGAGGCCGCGGAAGACGTGGATGTAGACCGCGATGAAGAACATCGCGCCGCCGTTGGCGTGCATGCTGCGCAACAGCCAGCCGTGATTCACGTCGCGCCGGATGCGCTCGACGCTGTCGAAGGCGTAGTCGACATGCGGCGTGTAGTGCATCGCCAGCACGATGCCGCTCACGATCATGATCACCAGCGTGATCCCGGCGAGCGAGCCGAAATTCCAGAAATAGTTGAGGTTCTTCGGCGTCGGGTATTCGTTGAAGTGCTGGACGAAGCTGAAGATGGGCAGACGCTGCTCGACCCAGCGCATCCATCGGGGCTGGGGGGTTGTCGGCATCGCGGACATGTGTCGCTGTCTCCGGGAACTTCGGGCCGGGGGAAACTCAGGCCGCGGGCTTCTTCGGCTTCTCGCCGATCACGATCCGCGTGTCGGTGACGAAGCGGTAGTCCGGCACCGGCAGATTCTTGGGCGCCGGTCCTTTGCGGATGCGGCCGGACGCGTCGTAGTGCGAGCCGTGGCAGGGGCAGAACCAGCCGCCGTAGTCGCCGCGCTTGTCGCCGGTGTTCTGGCCGAGCGGGATGCAGCCCAGATGCGTGCACACGCCGACCATCACCAGCCACTGCGCCTTGCCTTCCTGATGGCGCTCGGCGTCGGGCTGCGGATCGGGCATCGAGACCTTGTCGTCCTTGACCGCGCGGGCGATGGTCTCGGGCGTGCGGTGCTCGATGAACACGGGCGAGCCGCGCCATTTCACCGAGACGCGCTGGCCGGCCTTGATCGGCGCGAGATCGACCTCGGTGGTGGAGGCGGCTTTGGTGTCGGCGGCGGGGGAGAGGCTGTCGATCAGCGGCCAGGCGAGGGCGCCCACGCCCACGACGGCCATGGCATTGCCGAGCAAGAGAATGAAATCGCGCCGCGTTTCGCCGCCATGACCATGCGCTTCGGCGTCCGCCATTGTCCCGGTCCCCGTGATGTCGAAGGTGTTGTGGCCGATAGGAAAAGCCGCGGCGAAAATGACGGCCGCGGCACGCGCCGTACACTATTTCTCCGCCTCCGCACGGCTAATGCGACACCGTGCCGCAAGATCGGATGTCAGGGATCAGATTTCAGGAGTCAGATCGCGAGCGCAAGGCTGTCGATGACCGAAAAACCGATCTCCAGTAAATTCCAGGGCGGTCTCTCACCTGACATCCAATCCCTGTCCACTGATCTCCGCATCGCCCTGTTCGAGCCCGACATCCCGCCGAACACGGGCACGATTCTGCGGCTTGCGGCGTGCCTCGGCGTCGGCGTCGATCTCATCGAGCCCTTGGGCTTCGCGCTCACCGACGAAAAATTCCGCCGCGCCGGCCTCGACTATTGGGAGCAGGCCGCGTTCCAGCGACATGCCTCGTTCGCGGCGTTCAATGCGGCGCGCCGCGCGGGCGGACGCCGCCTCGTGCTGTTCTCGACCAAGGCGTCTACGGCCTACACCGCGTTCAGCTTCTCGGAATCCGACACGCTGATCTTCGGCCGCGAGAGTGCGGGCGCGTCCCCGGCCGTGCATGCGGCGGCGGACGCCGTCTTGCGCATTCCGCTCGCCGCCGGACGGCGCTCGCTCAACGTCGCCGTCGCCGCCGCCATGGCGCTCGGCGAGGCCTTGCGCCAGACCGGCGGATTCCCGAAAAGCTAGACGCGACGGGCGGCTGGGACCGCGCGGCTCCAGCCGCGCCCTTCGATTCGGCAGCAAAAGGCGCGCCTGGAGGCGCGCGGTCCCATGCCATCCTCGCTCGACGAACAGAAAGATCGCGCGCAGCGCTGGTTCGAGGAGCTGCGCGACCGCATCTGCGCGGCGTTCGAGCGGATCGAGGACGAAGCGGGCACCGCGCCCTCGCCGCAGGTGGCGGGCCTCGCGGCCGGGCGCTTCGCGCGCACCGAGTGGAAGCGCGCGAACCCCGGCGGCGGCGAAGGGGGCGGCGGCACGATGACGGTGATGAAGGGCCGCGTGTTCGAGAAGGTCGGGGTCAACGTCTCGACCGTTCATGGCGAATTCGCCGAGGCGTTCCGGAAGGAGATTCCCGGCGCCGATCGCGATCCGCGCTTCTGGGCGAGCGGTATCTCGCTGGTCGCGCACCTGCAGTCGCCGCGCGTGCCGGCCGTGCACATGAACACGCGCTTCATCGTGACCAGCAAGGCCTGGTTCGGCGGCGGCAGCGACTTGACGCCGATGGTCCCGCACGCTGTGGACACGCGCGACTTCCACGCGGCGCTGAAGGCGGCGTGCGACCGCCACGACCCGGGCTACTACGCGCGCTTCAAGCAGTGGTGCGACGAATACTTCTTCCTGAAGCACCGCAACGAGCCGCGCGGCGTCGGCGGCATCTTCTACGACTATCTCGACAGCGGCGATTGGGAGCGCGATTTCGCGTTCACGCGCGACGTCGGCAGCGCGTTCCTCGAGATCTATCCGCGGCTCGTGCGCCGGCGCATGGCCGAGCCGTGGAGCGCCGAAGAGCGCCAGCACCAGCTCCGCCGGCGCGGCCGCTACGTCGAGTTCAACCTCCTCTACGACCGCGGCACGCGCTTCGGCCTCATGACCGGCGGCAATGTCGAAGCCATCCTGATGTCGCTGCCGCCGCTGGCGACGTGGCCTTAGCGGACCCGTCAACAGGAACTCACGAATCGCCCCTCTTCTTCACGCCCCCTTGAGGGGGCGGTCGGAGCCAAGCGCGCGCTTTGCGCGCGCTGCTCCGGGTGGGGGCCTCGGCGTTTCCTGCAAGTGAGGCGCTGGCCCCCTCAGTCCAGCGCGCGGAGGCGCGCTGGACAGCTCCCC
>SBBV01000302.1 GCA_005240015.1 Candidatus Odyssella thessalonicensis
GAGTAGCTGTTGCGGCGGTCGATGCTCTCGGCGGTGCGGAAGTCCTCGGCCGCGGCGGCGAAATCGCCGCGATAGAAGTGAATCCGCGCGCGATTGCGGAAGGCGAGCGGATAGCGCGGATTGAGGCGCACGGCCTGGTCGTAGTCGGCAACGGCCCGCTCGAACTCGGCCCGGTTGCTGCGCGCGTCGCCGCGCAGGTTGAGCGCGATCACGTCGCCGGGCTTGAGCTGCAGCGCCGCGTCGTAGTCGGCGATCGCGCGCTCGGTATCGCCCCGTCGCAGATAGATCGTGCCGCGCTGGATATAGGCCGCGGCGCGGTCGCGCGGCTTGATGGCGTTGCCGGCGACGATGCGCGAGCAGGCGGCGATGGAGCGCTCCCAGTCGTCCGCTGAGCCCGGCGCGCAGAGCTTCCAATCAGCCCCCTGCCCGGCGGCCTCCCCGCCGATCGCGGCCGCAAGCAAGGCGGCGGCAGCGGCGATCTTCTTCATGCGCGATTCCCCCTGGCGGAGCGGTGCGCGATCCTAGCGACCGAGCGCTTCCGGTCAATTACGCGGCACGCGTCGATAGCGGAGGTAGAGGCTCGTGCGCCCCTCCCCTTTGGCTTTGTGCTCATAGCGCGTCTCGGGCCAGTCCTCGGGCCGAATGAGCCAGTCGCGCGAGCGCCGCGCGAGCCACTCGAAGTCGCCGCGCTTGGCCATCTGCTCGAGCGTCCAGAGCTTGTAGATCGGATGGTCGGAGGCGATCCGCAGCTCGGCGCCGTCGGCCATCACGCGCACGAGCGCATCGAGATTGGCTGGACTGACGAAGCGGCGCTCGGCGTGGCGCGCCTTCGGCCAGGGATCGGGGTGCAGGAGGAAGACACGCTCGAGGCAGGCATCGGGCAACGCCGCAAGTAAGGGCCGCGCGTCCTCGGGATGGATGCGGATGTTGGCGAGCTTGCGCTCGGCGATGTGGCGCAGCAGCGAGGCCACGCCGTTGACGAAGATCTCCGAGGCGAGGAGACCGACATCGGCGTGGCGCTCGGCCTGCCATGCCGTGTGCTCGCCGGCACCGAAGCCGATCTCGAGCCAGAGTCGCGCGGGCCGCCGCTCGAACAGCGCCCACGGATCGAGCGGCTTTCCGGCTGCGAGCGGAATCTGGATCTGCGGCAGCAGCGTCTCGAGCAGCGCCGCGCGTCCGGGCCGGAGCTTCCGCCCGAGGCGGCGGCCGTAGTGGCGGAGGCGTTGCGGTGCAGGTGCCGACATGATCGTGGAACGATACGCGAGACGGCGAAAATTCGTAGGGGCAGGTTTCAAACCCGCCCCTGTCGCCGTCGCACAGTGGTTCGAATCCCTCGCATGGCCGCGAGGCCCTGGGGCGGGTTTGAAAACCGCTCCTACAACGATTGAACGCTCGTCTACCCGAACGCGCGCTTCAGCTCGGGCACGAGGTCGGTGCGCTCCCAGGAGAAGCCGCCGTCCTTCTCGGGCGGGCGGCCGAAATGGCCGTAGGTGGCGGTGCGGCGGTAGATCGGCTTGTTGAGCGCGAGACCGCGGCGGATGTCGGTCGGCCTCAAGCTGAACATCTGCGGCAGCAGCTTCTGCAGCTTGCCCTGATCGACCCTGGCCGTGCCTTCGCAATCGACATAGACCGACATCGGCTCGGCGACGCCGATCGCGTAGGCGACCTGGATCTTGCAGCGATCCGCAAGGCCGGCGGCGACGACGTTCTTGGCGAGATAGCGCGCCGCGTAGGCGGCCGAGCGGTCGACCTTGGTCGGGTCCTTCCCTGAGAAGGCGCCGCCGCCATGCGGCGCGTAGCCGCCATAGGTGTCGACGATGATCTTGCGGCCGGTGAGCCCGCAGTCGCCGTCGGGGCCGCCGACCACGAAGCGGCCGGTGGGGTTGACGAGGAAATCGCTGTCCTTCTTCGGCATCCAGCCCGGCGGCAGCGACTTCGCGACGTAGCCCTTGATCATCTCCTTGATCATCGCCGAGGTGTAGGGCTTGCCCGACTTGGTCGCGGCCGCGTGCTGCGTCGAGACCACGACCTTGGTACAGCCGACCGGCCGGCCGTCCTCGTAGCGCACCGTCACTTGGCTCTTGGCGTCGGGCATGAGATCGGGCAGCTCGCCGCGATGCCGCGCGCGCGCCAAATCGGCGAGGATGCGGTGCGCGAAATAGATCGGCGCCGGCATGTACGAGTTCTTCTCGTAGACCTCGGTCTCGGTGCAGGCGAAGCCGAACATCAGGCCCTGGTCGCCCGCCCCTTCCTGCGCGCCGACATTGCCCTTGGCCTTCTTGGCGGTGACGCCGCGGTCGATGTCGGGCGATTGCGCGTGCAGCAGCACTTCCACGTCGGCGCCGGCCCAGCTGAAGCCTTCCTGGTCGTAGCCGATGTCCTGCACGACCTTGCGCGCGATCTCGGCCACGTAGTCGCGGTTGACGATGGTGTGCCCGCCGTAGCGGTGCGTCAGCGGCGAGGAGCCGCGCACCTCGCCCGCGATGACGATCTTGTTGGTGGTGGTCAGCGTCTCGCAGGCGACGCGGGAATTGGCCTGCGAGTCGTCGGCGACGCCGAGCTTGACGTCGTTGGTGATGAAGGCGTCGAGCACCGCATCCGAAATCTGGTCGCAGACCTTATCCGGGTGCCCTTCCGAAACGGACTCGCTTGTAAATAGATAGCTGTTGTTGCCCCTGGCCACGGTCGCCGGTCCTCCTGGCATCTCTCGTGAAAATCGCCCTGCCGCCGAGACTGCCGGGGCGCGAGCGCGCGGGACCATATAAGCGCGCGCCCTCACCCGCAAGCGGCGCATGCGCGCGGCGGTCCCACGCTCCACCGCCTGCCCAACGGCCCAAAAAGCGACGCGCCCCGGTTTGGGCCGGGGCGCGCCACGCGGTGGGATGGGATGTGGGAAAGAGGCCCTAGGCCTCTTCGCCGCGGCCCAGCGTCTTGGCGAGATCGAAGACCTTCTTCCTGACGCGCGGGCTCTTGATCCGATAGTAGGCGCGCACGAGCTCGAGCGTCTCGCGCTTGGCCAGCGTATCGGGCTGGTAGTCGGCGGCCGCCTCGGCGAACCCGCCATTGCCGCCGCGGGCCGTGGCCGCAATCTCGGCCGGCATTTCATCGAAGAAGAACTGGATCGGCACGTCGAGGATCTTCGAGAGCTCGTAGAGCCGGCTCGATCCCACCCGATTGGTGCCGCGTTCGTACTTCTGCACCTGCTGGAAGGTCAGACCCAGGGCCTGGGCCAGCTTCTCCTGACTCATTCCGAGCATGGTCCGGCGCAGGCGGACACGGGCTCCGACATGCGCATCGACCGGGCGCGGGCGCACCAGCTTGATTCGCGTGGCGCCCCTCCGGCCCTTCGCTCTGCCTCTCATCGCCATAACTTTCTCGACCTTTCCTTGAGTTGAACGTCGACCGATTCGAACGAAACGGCCGTCGCGGCAACACGTTCCAGTTGCCGCTGCTGGTTCCCCGAAAATTTTTGCTCGTCGCGCACCACTGCCCCGTCGAGGCAACGTCTTTTGGTTGCCGTAGCGAGCCCCCGTGTGGCCGCCAATGCGTTTAAATATATTACGCGTTGTTTACAAGAGAGATCAAATATTGTTTCGAATTATGCGCTCGCGTAAACCACGTTTTCTTGCCGATTCCAGATGCTTGCTCACCTGTGATTGTGCAGTGCAAAGTGTCGCAGGTCGATCGCGACGGCCAACAAGAGCCCCAACAGGAGCAAGACGAGCAGGGCGCGGTCGCCCAACCGTGCATAGAAAGTAGGTTGCGGCGTGGCGCGCGGCAACTCCGCGTCGAGTACGGCCGTGGACATGATCGCCAGGCGCGCTCGGACGCGGCCATAGGCATCGGTCACGGCCGTGATGCCGGTGTTGGCGGCGCGCACCAGCGGCAAACCCTCTTCCACCGCACGTAAGCGAGCGCTCGCGAAATGCTGGTAGGGACCCGAGGTGAGGCCGAACCAGGCATCGTTGGTCACGTTCAGGAGCCAGCCCGGCCGCTCGCGCCGGGTCGCCACCTCGCCCGGGAAGATCGCCTCGTAGCAGACGAGCGGGCTCATCGATGGCGCGGCGGGCACCGGAACGGTGGCCGGGCCGAGCCCGGCGCTGTAGTCGCCGAACCCGTGCGCGATCTGCTCGACGCCGATCCGGCGCAGCAGCCAGCGCAGCGGAACGTACTCGCCGAACGGCACCAGGTGGTATTTGTCGTAGGTGGCGCGGACCGTGCCGCCCTGGCCGACCACGTGCACGCTGTTGAACCATTGGCGGTTCTGGTCGCGGATGGCGCCCAGAACAAGCGCGCCGGCCGCGGGAATGGCCGTGGCGATGCGCTGCTGCCGCTCGCCCACGATGAGCGCCGCCGGGTAGTCGCTCACGAAGCGATAGTCGATGGCGGTCTCGGGCCAGATCACGTGCGTGACGGTCTCGAAGCCGGGCCGGCGCGTGAGCGCGATGTAGTGAGCGAAGGTTTGCTCGCGTCGGCTCGCGTCCCATTTGAGCGTCTGCTCGATGTTGCCCTGCACCAAGCGCAGGCGGACCCCCTCGACCGGGCGCGGATCGGCGCCGGCCAGGCGCTCGGCGCCCCAAACCCAGAGCCCGGCCAGGAGCACCAGAGCCGCGCCGAGGCCCAGCCAGCGATGCGAGCGCGCAAGCCCGGGCTCCCACAGCAATACCGGTGCCGCCGCGATGATTACGGTAAGACAGCCGAGGCCGTAGGCGCCGACCAGCGCCGCGCCCTGCATCATCGGCGCAAGGTCGACCCAGCTCGTGGCGACGAGGTTCCAGGGGAAGCCGGTGAAGAGATGGCCGCGCAGCCATTCGGCCGCGCCGAGTCCCGCCGCGAGCGCGAAGACGC